>JBFHFW010000075.1:0-6070 GCA_041583395.1 Alphaproteobacteria bacterium | reverse complement strand
CCACGCAAAAAAATGCAGGTCTGTCCTTCCCTAGTGAAATCCATTAGAACAGTTTCTTTATCTTCGTCCAGAATTTGTGTTCCTACGGGTACGCGAATCCGGCAATGCGCTCCTTTTGCACCCGTTTTATTTCGCCCCTCACCATTTTTACCGGATTCGGCTCTGTAATGCTGTTGATAACGAAAATCGATCAGCGTATTCATGCGGTTATCAGCCTCAAAAATAATGTCGCCGCCGCGTCCGCCATTGCCGCCATCAGGGCCGCCGAATTCAACATATTTTTCACGCCTAAAAGACATGCAACCGGGACCGCCATGTCCACTAGCTAAATAAATTTTTGCTTGATCAAGAAACTTCATAACAAATCACCACAAAAAAAAGGAGAGGTTAGAGCCTCTCCCTCTTTGAAATTTGATAACCGGAAAGGCTTACTCGGCGGCCTGAGCCTGTACAGTATCGTTTGCCGGAACAATATTAACAACCGCACGGCCATTCTTTTTACCGAACAACACCTCACCATCGACCAAGGCGTAAATTGTGTGGTCTTTGCCTACACCAACATTTTGACCGGCTTTATACTTCATGCCGCGTTGACGCACGATAATGTTACCTGCCAGTACCATCTGACCAGCATAACGCTTTACACCAAGACGACGGCCTGCCGAGTCGCGACCGTTTTTGGAACTACCGCCTGCTTTTTTATGTGCCATGATTAAACTCCTTAAATCTGTTTCCTAAAAAGAGGCCTTAAGCCGCTTTGATATCTGTAATTTGAAGAACTGTCAGTTGCTGACGGTGACCTTTTTTACGACGATAGTTCTGACGGCGCTTTTTCTTGAACACCGTGATTTTGGGTGCGCGCTTTTGAGCGATCAATGTTGCCTTAACAGCAGCACCTTTAACTACAGGCGTACCAACAGTTGCTTTTTTACCGTCCGTAACAAAGAGAACGTCATCAATATTAACGACATCACCTTCTTTACCTTCAAGTTTTTCAACTTCGATTTTATCGTCTTTTTGAACTTTATATTGTTTACCGCCAGTGCGAATAATTGCAAACATGTCCTTAGCTTTCATCTAATAATTCTTAATCAGGGCATAACCCGCGTTATCCCGAAGTTGCGCAAATATACACAACTGTTTTTTCCTGTCAAGAAATATACGCATTTTATCGTGTTATTTTCTTTTTTGTAAAACGCCATAAACCGGCGCGCATAAGATTGATGTCCCGAGAATAATTCCCCCAACAAGCGCAATCATGCCCGCAGCACTCAGGGAATGCTCAAATCCTAAAAGGGCGGGCACAAAGGCAGCCGCCACATAACCTATTACAGCCATGAAAACAGCCAGTACAGCGCTTAGAATAAGTTGCGTATGCACACGGTCACAAAACATGCGGGCGCTCGCAGCGGGGCAAATAAAGAGCGCAATTACCAAAACTGATCCAACAGCTTCAAAACATGCCACAGCACTTAATGCCACCAATATCATGAGAGCCGCCGATATAAGGGAACGCCGCAATCCGATTGTTTGGGCGTAAACAGAATCAAAACTGGCTAGCGTCAGTTCTTTGAGGCACAGCCAGATGAAGGCGATGCTCAACACATTCAGAATGCTTAGGCTGATGATCGCATGTGGAATATTGTTCCATGTATGGGGCAGTGGCCAATAAGAAAGCTCCAGCCCGCCGTAGAGCGCGTGATGCGCATCCAGATGCACCCGGCTGCCCACGCCTTTTTCAAGCAGCACAAGCCCGAGAGCAAAAAGCGAGGTGAAGACAATCCCCATCGCGGCACCACTTTCAATGCCGGCATATTCGCGTAAGACTTTAATAAGCAAGGTTGCAACCAAACAGGCCAGCAAAGCCCCGATAAACATCACGCCCGAGCCCAAGGAGCCCGTGAGGATAAAAGCCAGTGCCAATCCGGGTAAAACAACGTGGGAAAGGGCGTCTGCCATCATGGATTCGCGCCGTAGCACCAAAAAGCTTCCCGGTAAGCTACAGGCGAGCGCCGCAAGCATCGCAATAAGTAGGGCGGGAAAATCAATGCTCCAGAAAATATCGCTCATGCGGCATGTCTCCTGAACAAAGCGCTCGGGAAGAAGAGTGCTGCCGCGCACAGCACAATCGCAGCCCCTGCCGGTAAATGCTCAATGGACGCCGACAAATAAGCCCCTGTAAGTGCGCAGAGGCCGCCGATGGCGCTTGAGAGCCAGAGCATATTTGATAGCTTGTCCGTCCATAGGCGCGCCGTGACAGGCGGGATAATTAATAATGCCAAAATCAGGATCAGCCCGACCATCCGCAATCCCACACACACAACACCCAGCATCAGGCAAATGAGAGCGATATCGACTTTGGAAACGCTCATGCCCGTTGTGTGGGCGAACTCTTCGTCAAAACAAAGGAGAGTTAGTTCTTTTAATAAGAGGAGGGTGCAAATGATTGTAACGGCGCACAAGATTAAAATCAGATAGATATCGCCAATGCTTATGCCTGCGATTTGTCCGAGTAAAAAGCTATCCAAAGCTGCTTGCGAGGCATTTTCTAGGCGCTGAATGATACTGAGTAAAACAATGCCTGCGCCGTAAAAGACGCTGAGCACCGCGCCGACGGCAACATCATTATTCAAGCGTGTATTGCGTTGCATCCAGCCAATTGTAAAAGCTGCGAGCGCGCCTGTTAGGGCTGCGCCAGCCAGAAGCGTGGGAAGGTGCCGTCCTTGCTCCCAGCCAAGGGCAAAAGCAACCAGAAAACCAATACCAATGCCGGGTAAAGTGGCATGGGATGTGGCATCGGATATGAGCGTATTTTTTCGAAGATAGATAAAAGAGCCGACTAGCCCGCATAAAGCGCCGAGTACTAAAGCGCCACATAGCACTAAAAGTGAATTGTAACCAATGCTAACCATGCGCGCTGTAAGCCGTTTTCAAATGGGTTTCGCTTAAGACTTCACTGGCTGCGCCGTGGGCAATAACGCGTTTATTCAGCAATAAAACTTCATCAAATATCCCTTCGGCAGAGTGCAGATCATGATGGACGACAATAACGGTTTTGCCTGCGGCTTTGAGGGCATGAAAGATATCAATAATGAGATCTTGGGTTTTGGCATCAATACCGGCAAAAGGCTCATCCATCAGATAGAGATCCGCATTTTGTGCCAGAGCGCGTGCTAAAAAGACGCGTTGTTGCTGTCCACCCGAGAGTGCACCGATTTGTTTGTGCGCATGATCTGCCATCTTTACACGCTCGAGCGCAGCCATGGCTTGTTCTTTATGGGTGCGCTTAATGCGCTTAAGCCAGCCAATTTGCGCATAAAGCCCCATTGTCGCCACATCAAGGGCATTGACCGGAAAATCCCAGTCAACGGCTGTGCGTTGCGGCATATAAGAGACCTGCCCACGCACATCATCAAGATTTTCGCCAAAGAACTGCACTTGTCCTTTTTGTGCGTTCAGTAAGCCCATAGCGGCTTTGAAGAGTGTCGATTTTCCCGCGCCATTGGGGCCGATAATTGCGCTAAGCTGTCCGGCAGGGGCAGACCAGTTAATATCACTTAAGGCCTCGGCAGATTGCCCACCATAATGCAGCGACAGGTTTTGGACATGAAAGGGAAGTATGCTCATGTTATTTAACAATGACCGCTGCGAGTTGCTCGGGGGTAGGGGGTGGGAATATAAAGGCAACAACCTCTCCACCCAGAGCATTTACAATATTTGTCACATTATGAACCATCATGCCGACATAGGCGCCCTCTTTGGTGTTTTCTGATCCCATTGAGTCGGAATAAAGCGTGCCGCCTAAAGCCACTTCCGCACCACGTGCTTTGGCACCCGCCAGTAATGCATTGATATTACGCGCACTGACCGATGTTTCAGAGAAGACAGCAGGAATTTTGCGTGAAGCAATCAGATTTGCTGTGTCCTCGATGACTTTCAGGCCGGCTTCACTCTCTGTGGAAAGCCCTTGCAGGCCAACAACTTCAATCCCGTAGGCATCACCGAAATAGCCGAATGCGTCATGGGCGGTGATTAAAAGCCGCTTATCCGCAGGGATGGACGCAATTTGTGTACGCACATAATCATCCAGCGCCACAAGTTCAGCTTTATAAAACTGCGCATTTTTGTGATAAAGAGAGCCGTAAGCAGGATCAAAATCTTCTAATGCCAGGGTGACCACATCACTGGCCATCAGCCATTTTTTTACATCCATCCAGACATGCGGATCATGCCCCAGTAATTCGGCCTCGGACAAACGCTCTGTCACAGGAATAACGGGCTTGCGTTCGCCCATTTTTTCTAAAAGCTCTACCATTTGTCCTTCAAGATGCAGGCCGTTATAAAAGACCATATCGGCTTTGGAGAGCTTAGCGATGTCCGAGCGTGTTGGGCGGTATAGGTGCGGATCAACGCCTGTGCCCATTAAGGCTTCAATGCGTACATGATCCGTATCTTTGGCAACATTTTTAACAATATCCGCGACCTGTCCGGTTGTTGCGACAATATAAAGAGAGCCGTCACTAGCCTGTACGGGCTGCGCCAGTATCATTAAAATGCCTATAATCAAGCCAAAAAACCGCATAAACAGGTACCTTTCTGCATTATCAATGCCTATAAGTTTAGTATATAGCTAGAAATGTAGCCTTGGCAACATTTTTGACAAGTGGGTACAAATATGTGCATGATATAAAAATGACGTATCTCGCAGATCCGAAAAAACAAGCTAAATGGTTCGAACATGTGCGCAAAGCCCATCAAACCGAAACGGCAGAAGACTATGTCGAGCTCATTGCTGATCTAATCGAGGCGCAAGGAGAGGCTCGCGTTGTTGATCTCTCAACGCGTTTCGGGGTCTCGCATGCCACTGTCAATAAGACCATTGCCCGCCTGAAAAAAGAGGGCCTGGTCAATAGTCAGCCCTATCGTTCGCTCTTTCTGACGGCTAAGGGGCAAAAGCTCGCGCAATATTGTAAGGAGCGTCATCTCATTGTTCTGAACTTCCTCAAAGCCCTTGGTGTGAGTGAAAAAACAGCCGAACTGGACGCGGAAGGTGTCGAACACCATGTCAGTGAAGAAACGCTCAAGGCATTTGCAAAATTCACCGAAGACAATTCCTAGGGGCAGACTTCATGAATAAATACCAAACTTGTTCCGATTAGGCTTGCTGCGCTATCGGTGATCCTTTACCATTTGCAACAAATTTAATTTTGATTCCCAAGGGTGTTATGCGTTCACTGTCTTTTCTTTTTATTGGTGTTTTTTCTTTTCTGGCCTCTGCTGCGGTTCCTGTGTTTGCTGCAGGGAGCCCTGAGCACACCATGCAAGTCGGATTGAGCCTTGGCGGGCTTTTATGCCTCGCTATTTTTGCAATTTCATATCTGGCTGTCCTGACAGAGGAATACACGCATCTCCGTAAATCCAAGCCTGTCATGCTGGGAGCTGGCTTGATCTGGGTAACAATCGGGATCATGGCACCACGTTACGGTGTTGATCATGATATGCTCCACACAGCTATTTTCCATGGCCTAGAAGAGTATGCCAGCCTATTGCTTTTCTTGTTGGCCGCGATGACCTATATCAGCGCATTGGAAGACCGTAATGTTTTTGCCGTTTTGCGCTCAAAACTTGTACAAGCTGGCTTTAGCTTGCGTCAGCTTTTTTGGGCAACAGGCTTTATCGCCTTTTTCCTCTCTCCGGTTGCGGATAACCTGACCACGGCACTTGTGCTGGGAGCGGTTGTGGTTGCTGTCGGCTCTGCTGATCCAAAATTTGTAGCGATTGCCTGCGTTAATATTGTGAGCGCAGCCAATGCAGGCGGGGCTTTCAGCCCGTTCGGGGATATTACAACACTTATGGTTTGGCAGGCTGATAAGGTTGGATTTTTTGAATTCTTTGCGCTCTTTTTACCCTCTTTGACCAACTTCTTTGTCCCAGCACTGATTATGAGCTTTTTTGTAACCAAAGATAAGCCTGAGGCCTTAAAAGAGAATGTCACACTAAAATTGGGTGCACGGCGCATAATATTCTTGGGGGTATGTACCATTGCTATGGCTGTTGGCTTTGAGCAAAT
>JBFHFW010000074.1:0-6180 GCA_041583395.1 Alphaproteobacteria bacterium | reverse complement strand
AGCCGTGACCGGCAATCATGAATTTAATGCGGTTTGTTATGCAGTGCCGGATGGGCAGGGTGATTATGTGCGGGCGCATAATGATCAGAATAATCAAACGCATGCTGCTTTTTTAGAGGCATATCCTTTTGGTTCGGCAGAGCATCTTGATACGATTGCCTGGTTCAGGACGTTGCCTTTATTTATTGATTTGCCGCATATGCGTGTTGTTCATGCCTGCTGGTCGGAAGATGATCTTGCCGTCTTGAAGCCCTTTTTGAATGCAGATAATAGTTTGAAAAATAAGGCTTATACAGCTTACGCTGACAAGGATAGTGATGTTTATCGTGCGCTTGAAATTTTACTGAAAGGACCTGAGCAAGAGCTTCCAGAATCTTTGTTTTTTACTGATAGATCAGGGATAGCGCGTACGAAATCCCGTGTCCGGTGGTGGATGGATGGCGATGCTCCGGCGTCCGAGCGTCTGCTTTTCATGGGGGTGCCTCTTGGCGATGATAAGCGTAAATTGGCGGATGGACTTAGTCTCACATATCAGTTTAATGCGCAGAATAAGCCTGTATTTATTGGCCATTATTCATTGAAATCAGAGCCTGATATTTTGCCGAATAATGTAATTTGTGTTGATTATGGTTCTGCTGAGCCGGGACATTCGGGCGGGCTTGTTGCTTATCGTTATGATAGGGGTGCACCATTGTCTGCGGATCATTTTGTTCGCGTAGGTTTGTAGGTATCACACTATCCGCAACACGGTTATGAGGTGGATTGTTCCTTGTGGCTTTTCTCGGCAGCATGGGTTTTGATGCGCTTTTCAATTTGTGCCTTGATTTCTTCTTCGACCTTAGCGCGCTCCTCTGGTGGGAGAGCGGCTAATTGCTCTTCCGTGAGATCCATGTCTCTTAAAATAGCCTCACGATAGCGCTCTTCGGGTGTTTTATCCATGTAATCAAGGAAGGCTTTTGTAACTTCGGCATATGTTGTGTCTTCGGTGGGTTTTGCCTCTTCTTTATGTGCTGCTTTTGTTGTGTGATGCGTGGCAGACGGCAGATCTTTCCGGGAAGATTTTTCTTCTTGCGCAAGGATTTCGGAGAATGCGTCCGCTGTATTTGATCTTTGAGAATTTGTTTTGCTCTTTATTTCTGCGGTGTTAAGAGCATTTTGTAAAGAAAATGCAGTGTTTGTTGTGATGTCCATAAGTTCCCCTTTATGTTTTATAGTCATGTGGAACAAGCAATTTATGTGCCACTTGGAAGGGGTGATGGAAGGTTTCTAGCCCCGCATAGCGCTGATCCCGAGTACCGCTTGGGCGCAAAGTGTATCAACGGGCATGCCGGTGGTCTTGCATTGTGCCTCCAGATCCATGAGGCGCGCCATCACGCGCTCGAGGCTGGTTTTGCGCCAGCGATTTGCCTGAGCGCCGAAAGCGGCTTGTTGTTTGAAGAACACAGGCGGGGCGAGGGATTTCATGGCGATGGCGGGTGGCTCACCGCCATCCATGCGGCAGCGCGTGGCATGCAGGCGGCGGAAGTGATTTTGCAGTGTACGGATGATGGTAATAAAAACCACGCCCTCTTCCAGCAGTTGGTTGTAGACATGGAGCGCTTTTTGCGTGTTACCATCGGCCACAGCATAAATCAGATCGTCGAGACTTTGCGCGCCGGCACTACCGCAGGACGCTTGGGCATCTTGCAGGGTGATTTGTGCGGTGTCATTCGCGCCTTTATAGAGCAGGAGTTTTTCAAGCTCCGATCTTGCGCGGGCGCGGTCACCGACAATCGCACTGGCCAGCCACGTGACGGCATCTTGATCAATTTGCTTTCCGGCTTGGCTGCAGGTCTCGCGGATCAGGCGGGTGAGGTCGCGTTCATCCTCGACATAGCAGGGAATGGCGGCGGCTTCATCGGCGGTTTCACAAAATTTACGCAAGGATGAGCGCGGGGAGAGTTCTCCGGCCTCCAGCACGATCAGCGCATTATCGTTGGGGTTTTCGAGGTAATCTTTAAGCAGTGTTGTGAGCTTATCGCTGGCCTCTTCAACACGGATCAGGCGCTTGCCGCCCATCATGGACATGGCACTGGCTTCGTCACTTAGGCGGGCGGGGTCTTCAGCAAGGGTGGCGGGGGAGAGTGTTGCGACATTAAAAGGATCATTCAGGTCTTCAACGATGCTTCTGCCAATGGTTTTTGCGCGCTCCTTCATCAGGCCGGAATCGGGACCATAAATCAGGATCACCCGCATATTTGTGGGCGGGGATTTTACAAACCCTTCGATGTCTCTGAATTGAATCTTCATGGTGATATTTTATGATTTTGGATTGGTTTTGGACAACGGGGTTCTGGGGTTTATACAAAAAAATTGCATAATTTATGAAATAGTTTATGTTGCACATAATATGCAAACAAAAAACCTTCTATTTGATACGGAACTTGTTGTTCTTGGTGGTGGTAGCAGTGGAACGGCAATCGCCCGGGATGCATCGGGTCGTGGTATTCAGACCGTTTTGTTTGAAGCGCGGGATTTGGGGTCTGCAACGTCTTCGGCATCGAGTAAGCTTATCCATGGTGGCTTACGGTATTTATCTAATTATGAATTCAAGATGGTCGGTAAGGCCTTGGCCGAGCGGGAAAAGCTTATCCACGCGGCACCGCATTTGATTAGACCAATGGGATTTACTGTGCCGTTTGATCCTGTGCTTCAGGAACCACCGGAGGGTGCTGGCTTTTGGGGGCGGATAAAGCATAAGCTACAGACCAGTTGGTTGGGTTTGCGGGTCGGCATGTTTTTATATGATCGCCTTGATTTGCTTTACCGTGACCGGTCGAAGCCGCGAATTATGCCGCTTTCCTATCCGATTAATTTGAAAGCTAAATTTCAGGGCGCGGTTTTAAATGAACGCTATGAGAAGGGTTTTGTTTATAGCGATGCACGGGGGGATGATACGCGTCTGGTTGTGGCTAACGCTATGGCAGCGCAGGAAAATGGTGCGGATATTCGAACGCAAACAGAGATTACATGGTTAGAGGAAATAGAAGGCGGCTGGCGCGTTTATTTTAAGGACGCGCAAACCGGCGCCGAAGATTCAATGACTACGCGTACGCTTGTGAATGCTGCGGGGCCTTGGGTGCGGAAGGTTTTGGATCAATCGGGCTTAGCGGATGAGAAGAAAACGCCTTCTATTCGCGGTGTTAAGGGTTCTCATATCGTGTTGGGGCCAAAATTTGCGGATATGTGCAAAGACGATAATGCCTATACTATTATGTATCCCAATAACCGTGTGTTTTTTGTAACGCCGCACTATGAAAGTGGCGGCATTATGATCGGGACTACGGAAGAGAAATTTGATGGTAGCCCCTATGACGCAGAGATGTCGGATGAGGAGTTGGCTTATTTAATCGGGCACTTTAATAAGGCTTTTAAACGCCAGATCTCTAAGGATGATATTTTATGGTCATGGAGTGGCGTGCGCCCCATTGTTGAAGATCCTACAGCAGACGATTCTTCAGCGAGCCGTGATTATAAGGTGCTGCACCATGATGGGTTTAAATCACCGCTTATCTCGGTTTTCGGTGGGAAATTAACGGCCTTTCGGGAGATTGGTGAAGAGGTTACTGATAAGTTGGAGGAACATGCTGCGGCTCAATTCAAGAATTTGAAGTCCGGTGCATGGACGTCTTATAGGCCTTTGCCCGGCGGTGACATTAAGAATGCCGATTTCGGTGCGTTTCTAGCTGAGCAGCGCGGCAAATATAATTGGTTGCCCGATGTGCTGTTGGAGCGCTTAGCGCGGTCTTATGGAACAAATATCGAGAAGGTGCTTGGTAATGCGCATAGCGCCAGTGATCTTGGGCATAACTATGGCGAAAGCGAAGATCACGCGCTTTATGAATGTGAAGTGAAGTATTTGCTGCGTACGGAGTTCGCCAAATCCGCAGACGATATTTTATATCGCCGTTCGAAGATGCATCTGCACGTTCCCGAAATTGAGGTGCAAAAACTGGTGCAGGATATTCCGGCTTTCTTATCTGGATTATCGCGTTAGGGTTGCGTTTTGCCTTTTCTTTTTGTTTTGTCCGTGTCATAACATGCTGAGTTAGAACAAGAATGGAATGTCTTTATGGTTGCGCAGGTTAATACTGTGGCTTTTCAAGGGATTGAAGTGCGCCCTGTGGATGTGCAGGTGCAGATTTCCAATGGTCTTCCGGCCTTTAATATCGTGGGCTTGCCGGATAAGGCGGTGGCGGAGAGTAAGGAGCGCGTGCGTGCGGCGTTGCATGCGCTGGGGATTGCTTTGCCGCCCAAGCGTCTGACGGTGAATATGGCGCCGGCTGATCTCTCGAAAGAGGGCTCGCATTACGATTTGCCGATTGCGCTGGGGGTGCTGGCGGCGATGGGGGTTGTTCCCAAGGAAGAGCTTTCGCGTTATTTGGTATTGGGAGAGCTTGCGCTGGATGCGACGATCAGGCCTGTGGCGGGGGTGCTTCCCGCAGCTTTGCATGCCAGTGCCAATGATAATCATCTGATTTGTCCTTATGATTGTGGCAGCGAAGCGGCATGGGCGGGCGAGATCGAGATTTTAGCGCCGAAAGATTTGCTGCAATTTATTAATCACATGAAGGGCACGCAGCTACTTTCCGCGCCGGAAG
The DNA here is from genome assembly GCA_041583395.1 of Alphaproteobacteria bacterium. Taxonomy (GTDB): domain Bacteria; phylum Pseudomonadota; class Alphaproteobacteria; order Micavibrionales; family Micavibrionaceae; genus UBA6929. The sequence continues at coordinate 1,540 of JBFHFW010000074.1, read as the reverse complement.
CACGGCTACCGAATGCGAAAACAGACCGCTCGGTTGGTGTGCCGGATCTGGCTGAGGTTAAGGGGCAGGAAAGCGCCAAACGCGCATTGGAGATTGCGGCGGCTGGTGGGCATAATATGTTGATGATTGGCCCTCCGGGATCAGGGAAATCCATGTTGGCGCGCTGTATGGCGGGAATTTTACCACCGATGACCCCGCGGGAGGCTTTGGAGATTTCGATGATCCATTCGTTGGCGGGCACGCTGCCTGAGGGTGGATTGCTCAGCCAGCGGCCATTTCGTGATCCGCACCATTCGGCATCATTACCTTCACTGGTTGGGGGCGGGTACCGTGTAAAGCCGGGTGAGATATCACTGGCGCATAACGGGGTGCTGTTTTTGGATGAGCTGCCGGAATTTTCACGCGCTACACTTGAATCTTTGCGTCAACCCTTGGAGCGAGGAGAAGCGCTGATTGCACGCGCCGATCATCATGTGCGTTATCCGGCGCATTTTCAGATGATTTCAGCCATGAATCCCTGCCGTTGTGGGCATTTGGGGGATGAGGATCTGGCGTGTAACAAGGCGCCGCGCTGCGCAGGGGATTATCAGGTCAAGATCTCGGGGCCGATGCTGGATCGGATGGATTTGATTGTTGATGTGCCGGCGGTGAGTTTATCGGATCTTTCCGCACCTGCAGGGGAGAGCTCGGCAGCCGTTGCTGCGCGCATTGCACAAGCGCGTCAAGTGCAAGAAGCGCGCTATGTCGCGATGAATAAAGATCGTGCGGATAATGCTCTGCCGCAGGTGAATGCACGGGTCGAGGGGGCGAATTTAGAGGCGATTGCGCCGCTTGATGATGACGCGCGGACACTCCTGAATAAGGCGATGGAAAGTGCTAAATTCTCGGCGCGCGGCTATTATCGTCTTTTGCGCGTAGCACGTACAATTGCCGACCTTGATGGTGGCCGTGATGTCATTGGTAAAATTCATGTCGCTGAAGCGCTGAGCTATCGGCGGGTAGCGCTAAGCTAAATTATAAAGTGGGTAAGTATCGGGTATTAAAAATCCATATACCTCTTCGATATCGGCTTTTACAATTTCAGGGGTAGCACCATACATAGCATATGAAGCCTCTCTCCCGATAAAGATCTCAGCTTTTGATACTTGTTCAAATTCTGCCTGTAAATAGCGCATTACAGCTTGTTGATCTGTTAATAAACCCATTTTATGCAGGGCATCGGTTTTATTAAGCTGTGCTATACATGCATTATCTACGGGTTCTAATAGTTCAGCAATTTGTTCTGCTGAGAGGTTACATCCCTTGGCAGCCTTTGTATGGATCTTATTTAATTCTGTATTAACGTCATTCATGGCGTAATTATATGACGGCTTAGCCTTCTTTTCAACAATGATTATATGCTAATCAAAAATTAACTTATTTTACCTATACTTCTATATACCGCTAGGAAATGGGTGTTTAAGCGCTTCTATCAAGGGTTTGGTAGAATATGAATGCCCCGAAAGAGGTAGGGGATAGAGTGAAAAGTTATAAGGATATT
>JBFHFW010000073.1:0-6229 GCA_041583395.1 Alphaproteobacteria bacterium | reverse complement strand
TGTGCCATCATCGGGTGCAAGCAATGTCATATAGCTTAAGGACGCTTTGATTTTGTCGATGGTGGCGCGTGCCGATTGCAATTCTTTATTCACCTCATCAAAAGATTGGCGTGATACCGCACCACTTTCCACCAGTGCTGCTTTGCGGTCATAGTCCTTTTTGGCGAGGTCAGCACGGGCTTGTGCATCCGCGAGCTCTTGCTTGATATCTGTATCCTCCAGTCGTGCCAGAACTGTATCTTTTGCAACGCGGCTGCCTTCATCGACAAGCATCTCCATCAGACGTGAAGAGATGCGTGGCGCAACGGGCAACATCACGGTAGGCTCCACTGTGCCGGTGGCATAAATGGCTTGTACCGATGGGCCACGAATGGGATGAATAACTGCTGTCGCCCGTGGTTCACGTAGAATATAAAGCCCAGCCGCAGCAACCGGCGCTGCGATTAACACAACAACCAGAAGGAATTTCAGGATTTTTTCTATCATACCCTTAAATTTAAGTCGCCTTTGACGTGCAGGCAAGTGGCATGCTTTCCTGACACATTTTGAGCATGACCGACCCCTTCTTTCTTATTTCTGGGTTATAATCGTAAAGGAAGTTCCTTGCATAACTTTGATATTTATCAAGGTCTGGCTTTTAAACGTCATAGGGTCACGTTGGGCTGGTTGGGTGTTTTTTGCTCTTAAAACACGATTCTTACCAATTCATCAAATGTCTCAAATGCACAAAACCCCGCTGTGAACGGGGTTTTTGTGGGTGTGTTCTCACATATTATAATGGTGGAAGGGACAGGATTTGAACCTGTGTACTCCGAAGAGGCCAGATTTACAGTCTGGTGCATTTAACCGCTCTGCCACCCTTCCATTTACGCAAGATGACGTGGGCACATAAAAAGGCCTTTCGTTGCGCCTGTCAAGCCTGTATATGTGTTGAAATGAAAAAACATACACATCGCAATGATCACGCAAAAGCTAGCCGCCCGATGCACGGCAAAAAACAAGAGAAAAAACGCGTTTCTCAACCTGCGGCAAAAAGCCTGAATGCCAATCTTTACGGCGTCCATGCGGTCACCGAGGCCTGGCGCAATCCGCAGCGCTCGATCCATGCGCTGTATGTAACCGAGCAGGCTTTGGCAAATTTTGATACAAGCGCCCCCGTCAAACGCCCCGCGCCGACAATCGTACAAAAGGAGCAGCTTGATAAAGCCTTCCCGCAAGGCGCTGTGCATCAAGGCATTGCGCTGTCCTGCGCGCCGTTGGAAGAAATAAGCGCGCAAGACCTCATCATCCGCGCCCAGAATAAAGATAAAAGCGTGATCCTTATGCTGGATCAGGTCACCGATCCGCATAATGTCGGCGCGATTATTCGATCAGCTGCGGCTTTTGGGGCGGACGGCATTATTATGCAGCGTAAACATGCGCCCGAGATTGGCGGTGTGCTTGCCAAAACAGCGTGCGGCGGGGTCGAGCATATGCCAATCGCCTATGAAACCAATTTGTCCCGCGCGATTGAGGATTTACAAGCAGGCGGTTTCTTTGTTTATGGCCTTGATGAGCGCGGCGAGCAAACCATCGGGCAGATCAAGGCGGATGGTAAATCCGCGCTTGTGCTCGGTGCAGAAGGTGCTGGCCTGCGCCGTTTGGTCGCCGATCACTGTGATGCGCTGGTCAAACTCCCGACACAGCCGCCCATTGCCAGCCTTAACGTGTCAAATGCTGCAGCTGTTGCTCTGTATGCCCTTTTGGGGTGATTGTATTTTGTACAAGCAACGATGATGGGGGCTGTGCATTATTGAGCGAGTAATCTTGAGAGTTATCTCCATCACTTGTACAGCTTGCAATATTAAATACAACAGAGACAATAAGTGCTGGCCATAAAACATGATTCCAAGAACGGGTGTTTTCTAAATTTTTAATAGTGGATTTTGCTTGCTGGCACGTTTTAAGCGATTGCTGTAAGGATTGCTCTCGTTTTTGGGTCTCTGTTTTGAGGGTCTCAAGATTTTCAGCCAAAGGATTTAATAGTTCAAATATTTTATCTCCTGAAGCTATATTTGCAAACAGATCCAAGTTGCAAGAAAGTTCTGAAAGTCCCCCTGCGCGGATCACCGCATCATTCAATATGTTTTGGCCGATGCGTTTATAAAGACTGTCCAGACCGATTTGGTCAATTTCAGATAGGTTCTCTGGTTTGGTTATTTCTTGATCAAATAAGGCGTTCAGGATATTGGACCCTAAAATTTGGCAAACAATCGAATGATGCTTTTGGTCTTTATCATTGCCTTTGGCCATGTGATCCAAAGAGGTTATAAGCATTACTTTTTCTGTTTCGCTAAAGACCGTAGGATCCACGCAGGCTGCATTAATTAACATACTGAAAGAATTTGAAAAATTATTGAGTAAGTTGTGCATGTAATTTCTTTCTTTTATATTTGTCTAGCGCATTGTTTAGAGAGCCAAAACACCATGGTCAATGGTGTTATGATAAAAGAAATGACATTGCTTTTTTATGTATATTTTTTAGTATCTTCTTTTAAAATCAAATTTCCTTTTGATGTTTTCTGTGTGCGCTGTGTATCTCGATCCTAAAGGGGATAATTGTTTAAAGACCGTGTTACATAGCTTTGATCTATGCTACCCCTTAAGCCATGACACATGATTCAGAAGCACTTTATTTGATCGATGGCTCGGGCTTTATTTTTCGGGCTTATTTTGCCATGGCCTATAGCCGCAAAAGCGGCATGACCAATCCCGATGGGTTGGAGGTCGGTGCTGTCTATGGTTTTACCAATATGGTGCTTAAGATGCTGCGTGAGGATCATATCCCGCATATGGCGGTAATTTTTGACGCAGCGCGCGCGAATTTCCGCAACGATATTTACCCCGAATACAAAGCCAACCGCGATGAAACGCCTGATGATCTCAAGCCGCAATTTCCTCTTGTGAAAGAGGTCACGCGCGCCATGGATCTCCCCGCGATCGAACTGGAGGGCTATGAGGCCGATGATTTGATTGCCACTTATGCGCGGCTGGCGACCGAGGCCGGATGGAAAGTGGTGATTGTGTCCTCTGATAAAGATTTGATGCAGCTCGTCAATAATAATGTGCGCATGTTTGATCCGATGAAAAAGAAATTTATCGGCAAGGATGAAGTTGTCGAAAAATTCGGTGTCCTGCCCGATAAGGTGATTGATGTGCAATCTCTGGCAGGGGATGCAACGGATAATATCCCGGGCGTGCCGGGGATTGGTGTGAAGACCGCAGCGGAATTGATCAATGAATATGGTAGCCTTGATGAGCTTTTAGAACGTGCAGAGGAAATCAAGCAACCTAAACGCCGTGAGAAACTGGTCGAGCATGCCGAAGATGCGCGTATTTCCCGTCAGCTGGTGACATTGGCCAATGATGTGCCAGTGCCCGTACCGCTGGAGGATCTCAATGCGCATGCGCCGGATAAGCCGGAGCTGATTGCTTTTCTTAAAAAGCATGGTTTTAACAGCATCCTTTCGCGCCTCGGGCATGTCGATGCGCTGGACGATGTCGAGGACGTTGTTGCGCTGGATGGAGATAGCACACAGGACTTCCCTGCGATCAAGGATAATGAATATGTGCTGATCAACACCGAGGATGAGCTGCAAAAATGGATCGATGAAGCTTACCAAGCAGGCGAAATCGCCATTGATACGGAGACCACATCACTGACCCCCGCCAAGGCCGATCTGGTCGGTATATCCCTAGCCATTACACCGGGGCGCGCAGCCTATATTCCGCTGGGGCATGTACAGGAAGTCGATTTGCTGGGCGAGGCCAAGGATAATATCCCGCAACTCCCTAAAGCACGCGTGATCGAGATGCTGAAACCCTTGCTGGAAGATGCGGGTGTGCTCAAAATCGCACAAAACATGAAATATGACTGGCAACTTTTCGCGAAGGAGGGCATCCATGTCACCCCGTGCGATGACACCATGCTGCTGTCTTATGTGCTGGATGGTTCCGCGCATTCACACGGCATGGATAATCTCTCGAAGCTACATCTCGATCACGAGCCGATCAAATATGAAAGCGTTGCCGGTAAAGGCAAATCTCAAGTTACCTTTGACCGCGTGAGCATTGAAGCCGCTCTCCCTTATGCGGCAGAGGATGCCGATGTGACCCTGCGCCTGCATAAGATCCTCAAACCCCGTTTGGCGCGTGAGCATATGGCCACCGTCTATGAAGATATCGAGCGCCCGTTGATCCCTGTGATTGCACGGATGGAGCTAGAAGGCATTAAAGTCGATCCGCAAAAGCTCCATAGCTTATCGGGTGAGTTCGGTAAAAAATTGCTGGAACTTGAAAAACAAATCCATGCTCTGGCAGGGCACGAATTTAATATTGCCTCCCCCAAACAGGTCGCCAGCGTGCTCTTTGACGAGTTAGGACTCACAGGCGGTAAAAAAACCAAAAGCGGTGATTGGAGTACGAGTGCTAGCGTGCTGGAAAAACTCGCGGCTGAAGGACACGAGATTGTCGAGCGCATTTTAGAATATCGCGGCCTTGCGAAATTGAAATCCACCTATTCCGATGCGCTGCAGGAGCAAATTAATCCCAAAACGGGGCGCGTCCATACCTCTTTCGGGTTGGTGCATACCTCAACGGGACGACTGGCTTCGAGTGATCCGAACCTCCAAAATATCCCGATCCGCACCGAAGACGGGCGTAAAATCCGCGAAGCCTTTATCCCGAAAGAGGGCTGTACATTGCTCTCCGTGGATTACTCGCAAGTCGAGCTGCGGTTGGCCGCCGCTATGGCGGGGATCGAGGCTCTCAAACAAGCTTTTCGTGACGGCACGGATATTCATGCACTGACCGCCTCGCAAGTCTTTGATGTGCCGCTGGATCAAGTTACATCAGAGCTTCGCCGCCAAGCCAAGGCGGTTAATTTCGGGATTATCTATGGCATTTCTGGCTTTGGACTGGCGAAGCAGCTCGGCGTCAGCACGGGGGAGGCCAGCGATTTTATCAAGCGCTATCTTGCCCGCTTCCCCGAGCTGCAAAGTTTCATGGAGGCCGCCAAAGAAGAGGCACGCGAACATGGCTTTGTGAAAACGCTTTACGGGCGTAAATGCGTCATTGCCGGCATTCACGAGAAAAATGGCGCCATGCGTAACTTTGCCGAGCGCCAAGCCATTAATGCGCCTTTGCAGGGCACCGCAGCCGACATCATGAAAATCGCCATGGGGCGGATGCAGCGCGCGCTGGACGAGGCTAAACTCAGCGCCAAAATGCTCCTGCAAGTGCATGATGAGCTGGTCTTTGAAGTCCCACTTGAAGAGCTAGAAGCGACCTCTGCCCTTGTGCGCAAGGTTATGGAAGAGGCCGCTAACCTCAACGGCATCTCCGTCGGCGTTCCCCTCACCGCCGAAGCTGGCTCCGGCGATAACTGGGCACAGGCACATTAGAGTAGAGCAATAAGATGTCTGATATATTATCCATTCTTTTTACGCCCCCTTTTTGGATTGGATTCATTGTCTCTGTCTTCTTCTTTAAAGTGCGAAGAAAGTTAAGGTACATACAGCACCGTAAGCGGAACCTATCTCCCCAAAGTACTGTTTGGCAATATCCACTAAAAAGGGATCAACACAATACCGATATTAGAAGCTTACAAGCAGCAAATTTAAAGCCATGTCCTTTGCTTAGTTGGCAGGAGGTTAAAATTTTTTATGCTATTGAAAATCATCTAAAATCTAACCAGAAAGACCACCGCGTAATGGCACAAGTTTGCATGGGTGAGTTCATAAAAACACCTCAAGAATATAAATCCAGCCATGCCTTATTCAATTGCAAAAGGGTTGATATGCTCATCATAAATTCAAAAGGTTTTCCTAAATTAGCAATTGAGTACCAAGGAGAAGGCCATTACCAAGGGAATGCAACTGAGCGTGATGCAATAAAAAGGATGGCTTGTGCAAGGGCTGGTATTGAATTTTTAGAAATCTTGAATAGCCAAGAGCCCGAAGACTATATACCCAAGATACATAGAATTTTAGAGCAATAGCATAGTCTTTTATGGCCTTTGTAGGCATGATCAATAATAGCCAAGCTCAATATTAAGCGTAAAAAACACTTGCATTCCGGCACTTCACTTGTGTATAAACCACCATCCACAAATGATCTGGCAAAATTTTGGCTGCCTCGGTCATTGAAAAATAAGGAGAAATGAAATGCCAAAGATGAAAACCAAATCAGG
>JBFHFW010000072.1:0-6243 GCA_041583395.1 Alphaproteobacteria bacterium | reverse complement strand
GATCTCCTTTATTTCTTAGTTGTGTTTTACGCTATGTATATAACTTACGTCAAGAGCTTGGGTGTGTGTCTTTAGAAGACGCAAAAAGGGCGCACTGCAAGTGAGCGCGCCCTTATGAAATATTTGATGTATTTTAGAGTTTAGCTGTTGGGAGCAGCGGAGCGATATTTACGTTTTCATATGCCGTATACTGCACGTTTGTCGTTGGGGACTTATTGTAGGGGGCCTGAGAGATATCTTCTGAAGATATTGTTCTGTTGATATATCCTGGCAAAGGCTTTTCAACGAGAAGGTCAGCTTTTTCATGGGCCGAAATAATAATATCGAATTGCGTGTTTTGGGTGCCATAAACACCACCTTGCACACGTCGAGCTTCATTAGGGTCAATATGGTGTTTAAGGGCGGCTTGATGTACAGCGTCTGGATCTTGTGAGGCAGCAGCAGCAGCGACATCTTCCCAAGCGTTTTTTAGCTTTAGTGCTTCTTGTTGAGCATTCCCAAAGTTCCATGTCTCTCGTAAGGATACGGTTCTGGAAAACGCTTCTTTATCTTGGGTGGCTAGTTCAATTGCATAATATGTCATTTTTTAATCCTTATATTTATTAAAGCGGTGTTTTTATTGCCAGGGACATATTTCTACAGTGTTTATTTTTTTATGTCAAGTATTTCTTCTGGTGAAAAGCCGGGATTACCTCTCGCGCTGTGGGTAAGGGCTTGCTATAAGTTTCTTTATGTCTCAAAGCTCGTTTGTTCATCTGCATGTGCATAGCGCATATTCGCTGGCCGAGAGTGCAATTAAGGTCAAGGATCTGATTGCGCGCTGTAAGGCCGACCAGATGCCTGCGGTGGCGGTGACAGATACCAATAACCTCTTCGGTGCGATGGAGTTTGCATTGGCGGCCAAAGATGCCGGTATCCAGCCGATTATCGGCGCGCAGCTAACCGTTTCTTATGGTGAGGGACAGCTCTTTCAAGTTGTGCTTTTGGTGCAAAATGATGCGGGCTACCGCAATTTGTGCAAATTGATGTCGGATGCTTATTTGCATGGCGAGGGTGATCAGGCCGAAGTGCAAGTCACGTGTGAGGAGCTTTACAAGCATGCGGATGGTTTGATTTGTCTCTCCGGTGGCGTGAAGAGCGCCATTGTGCACGCCATTGCCCATGGGCAGTTGGATAAGGCCGAAGCTGAAGTGCTGGCTCTCAAAGAAGCTTTCCGGGATCGTTTCTATCTGGCTTTGCAGCGCCATGGCTGGGCAGGGGAAGAAGCCTCCGAAGATGGCGTAATTGATCTGGCTTATAAGCATGATGTGCCTTTGGTTGCGACCAATGATTGCTATTTCCCCGAGAAAAAAGGCTATGAGGCGCATGATGCGCTGCTCTGTATTGCGGGGGGGCGCTATGTTACCGAAGATGACCGCCGCAAAGTTACGCCGGAGCATTATTTCAAGAGCGCGAAAGAGATGTGCAAGCTCTTTGAAGATGTGCCCGAAGCGATTGCTAATACGCTTGTGATTGCGCAGCGCTGCTCCTATTTGCTGGAGCCGATTGCGCCGATCTTGCCGCCTTTTGCTTGTGATGAAGGCCGCACAGAGTTTGAAGAATTAAAAGCCCAAGCGACTGAAGGCCTGAAGTGGCGATTAAAGCATGCAGGCGAGACGCGTTATGAGGAAGAAGACTACTTCAAGCGTCTTGATTTCGAACTTGGCATTATCGATGGAATGGGCTTTCCGGGCTACTTCCTGATCGTTTCGGACTTTATCAAATGGGCCAAAGAGCATGATATCCCCGTGGGGCCGGGGCGTGGATCGGGTGCGGGCTCTGTGGTGGCGTGGGCGCTCAAAATTACAGACCTTGATCCTCTGGAACTTGAATTGCTGTTCGAGCGCTTCTTGAACCCCGAACGTGTATCCATGCCCGACTTCGATATCGATTTTTGTCAGGAGCGCCGCGAGGAAGTCATCAAATATGTGCAGGACAAATACGGCTATAACCGCGTGGCGCAGATTATCACCTTTGGTAAGTTGCAAGCGCGCGCGGTGGTGCGTGATGTCGGGCGTGTCCTGCAAATGCCCTATGGGCAGGTGGATCGTCTGGCCAAGATGATCCCGAATAATCCGGCCAACCCGATTACGCTCGAGCAAGCCTTGGCCGAAGACGCCGATTTGCGTGCCGAGCGTGATAAGGATGAGGTCACGAAGAAGCTGATTAATATCGCGTTGCAGCTAGAGGGATTGTACCGCCATGCCTCGACCCACGCGGCGGGCGTTGTGATCGGGGATCGGGACTTACACGAGCTTATTCCGCTGTACCGTGATCCGCGCTCTCCGATGCCGGTGACGCAGTTCAATATGAAATATGTTGAACAAGCGGGTTTGGTAAAATTCGACTTTTTGGGTCTGAAAACCATGACCGTGGTGCAAAAGACACTGGAGATGGTCAAAGCCAATAAAGGCATTGAAATCGACAGCCTTGAAATTCCGCTGGATGATGCGCCGACTTATGAGCTGATGGCACGCGGGCAAACGGTTGGCGTGTTCCAGCTTGAAAGTACAGGCATGCGTGATGTTCTGCGCAAGGTAAAACCTAACCGCTTTGATGACATTATCGCGCTTGTCTCACTCTACCGTCCGGGGCCAATGGATAATATTCCAACCTATGTTGACGTAAAGGAGGGGCGGCTGGAGCCGGATTATATGCACCCTGTCCTCAAACCCCTGCTTGAGGATACATATGGCATTATGATCTATCAGGAGCAGGTGATGCAGGCCGCTCAGTTCTTGGCGGGCTATACACTCGGTGGCGCGGATTTGCTGCGCCGTGCGATGGGTAAAAAAGTACAATCCGAAATGGATGAGCAACGCCAGATCTTTATTGAAGGCTCCGCCGAAAAGCATGATGTGCCGGCACAAAAAGCCGATGAGATTTTTGATCAGATCAATAAATTTGCCGGTTACGGCTTTAACAAGTCCCACGCGGCGGCCTACGCGCTGATTGCCTATTGGACTGCTTATTTGAAGTGCCATTATCCGCTGGAATTTATGGCGGCCTCTATGACGCTTGATCTGGGGAATACCGATAAGCTGGCTGTGTTCAAGCAGGACTTGGATAAGATGGAGGTGCCGCTTAAAGGGCCGGATATCAATCAATCCTATGCAACTTTTGTCGTGGATGGTGATGGCGTGCGTTATGCGCTTGGTGCGCTCAAAGGCGTGGGTGAGGCGGCAATGGCGGCCTTGGTGGCCGAGCGTGAGGTAAATGGCCTCTATAAAAGCATTGATGATTATGCCGAGCGCCTTGATCCAAAGGCTATGAATAAGCGCCAGTTCGAGCGCATGGCCGCCGCTGGCGCCTTTGATGCGCTCAATGATAATCGCGCGCAGATGCGGGAGGCTTCCAGTATTATCCTACAACACGCCAATAGCCTGCGTGAGGAACGCGATGTCGGGCAGGTCAACCTCTTTGGCGGTGGCGATGATGGCGGTGGGCTAGGGCTTCCCGCATTACCGACCGTTAAGCCTTGGGATGCGCTGGAGCGTTTGGCTTATGAATTTGAAGCAGTCGGGTTTTATCTCTCCGCCCATCCACTTGATAGCCGCGCACAGCAATTTGAAAATCTGCGGATTGCTGGCATTGCGCAAGTTGAAACGGAAATGGCTGATAAAATCGCCGCACGTTATCAAATGGCTGGTGTGTTGCTGAAAAAGCAGGTCAAAGTCTCGCAAAAGGGCTCTAAATACGCGTTCTTACAGCTTTCTGATCCCAGTGGTATTTTCGAAGTGATGGTTTTCTCTGAAACGTTAGCGATGGCGCAGCCGTTTTTGGAGGTGGGTAATATGTTGCTGCTGACCGTGAATGCAGAGGTCAAAGAGGATCAGTTGCGCATGCTAGCGGATAAAATATCGCCGCTGGATGATGCGCTTGAAACCAAAATCAAGGAAATCCAGATCCATTTGCGCTCTGCCGATCATGTGCAGCAAATCAAGGATGCACTTGATCAGGAAGGGCGTGGTATAGCACAAATATCGCTCTATATCGACTTGCCTGATCAAAAGCGTGCGCATCTCGAGCTTCCCGGTCGCTGGTCACTCGGCGCACAAGCCCGCAATGAACTCCGCGCCTTGGACAGCATTGTCGAAATACGGGAAGCTTGATTAAGTTCTTTTGATCGCTAATAAAGGGCGGGTTAGGCACCATCCAAAATCATAGCGTGCAATGCTAATCATGATGGATGTAATCGCTAAACCGGCTGAAAGGCTAAAGGACAGTGAGCTGATGCAAATGCCATAGCTGATCCAGCCAAGCTCTCCGGTCAGGTTCATAAAGCGGAACCGTGTCGGGTGAGCGCGTGCAAGTGATGCCAGACCGATTGTAAATACAGGAACAAGTAAGAACCAATCATGTGCAGCATTTATTGAGGGGATAATTGTGGCACATGCTAAAATGGCACAGCTTATTGTTGAGAGTTTCATATATCGGGCAGGCAAGAGGGCGCCACAGACATTGCGGATCATGGAAATGCTAATCATGATCGCGCCTGCTGTTTCTCCTAAGAGAAGGAAATATGTGAGCCATAGCGAGTTTAATGTCGCAAAGGATAAGAGCAATGTACGCGGTGTTTTGATCTGAAACAGGCATGTGCCGATAGCAGTTGCACTAAATCCTATAATTTCCGCGAGTAATACTATGTCCATTTTATGCTCTCCAGTCTTCGAAATAGGGGCGAAACGTTAAAAAAGGAATAAGCTTTGATTGTTAGTGGGCGATACTGCTATAAAATCAAGGAAATGATTCACCGAGCAAGTATAAGAGGGACATATGGCCGGACATTCCAAATGGGCAAATATTCAACACCGCAAAGGCGCGCAGGATAAAAAACGCGCGAAATTATTTTCGAAATTGGGGCGTGAAATTACGGTCGCTGCCAAGCTTGGTGGGCCTGATCCGGATATGAACCCGCGTTTGCGTTTGGCTGTGGTGACGGCGCGCGGGCAGTCTATGCCCAAAGATGCGATTGATCGCGCCATTAAAAAGGGTGCGGGCGCGACCGAAGGTGAAGATTACACAGAAATGCGTTACGAGGGCTACGGCCCGGCAGGTGTGGCGTTTATTGTTGAGTGCTTGACGGATAACAAAAACCGCACGGCGTCCGATGTACGTACAATTTTTGGTAAAAATGGTGGTAATCTCGGAGAGACTGGCTCGGTCGGTTTCATGTTTGATCGCATTGGCGAGATCATTTATCCCGCCGATAAAGGTAGCGAGGATGAGATTTTCGAGATCGCGGCTGAGGCCGGCGCTGAAAATGTCGAGAGCGATGAAGATGTTCACCGCGTGACATGTGATGCGAATGATTTTGCCACCGTGAATGATGCTTTGACCGCAAAACTAGGTGAGCCTGAAAAAGCCGGCCTCGCATGGCAGGCCAATATCGCCGCTGAAGCAGATGAGGAACAAGCAGCCTCTGTCTTAAAGCTGATTGATGCGCTTGAAGATAATGATGATGTGCAAACAGTCTCCACCAATTTAGAAGTGGATGATGCCATCATGGAAAAACTCATGGCTGCCGGATAAATGTCAGATATATATATCCGCGCGCTAACGCCAGATGATTGGGAAATATTTCGTGCACTACGTATCCGTGCGATAACACTACATACAAACTATTTTCTTCAGCATCCTGATAAAGCCAAGGAATTGCCTGTGACACACTGGCAAGAAACGCTGGATGGTAAAGGCAAGCAAGTCTTTGGATTGTTTGACGGCCAAGTATTAATAGGCATCACAGCAGTTTTTACATGGCGCGCAGACCCCAAAGGTGCGACAGGCTTTATGGCGATGAGCTTTATCGAACCCGAATATCGCGGTAGGGGCTATTCTGACTTATTGTACAAAGCACGCATTGATTTTGCAGTGAAGCACCATGCGTGGGATAGGCTTATTATAGGACATCGTGCAGGTAATAAACCTTCCGAAGCTGCGATAAAAAAACACGGATTTAAGTTCGTTAGGACAGACGAAATTGAGTGGCCGGATGGCACAAAAGATACCGAATATAATTACGAGATGGACTTGCACGCACAGCGTAAAGAAAAAGGAGTTTAAATGCTTATTCTTGGCATTGATCCGGGGTTACAAAAAACGGGATGGGGGATTATCCGCTCCGAAGGATCACGGCTTATTTTTGTGGCTGCGGGCTTAATCAAAACCAATCCGTCCGAATCGCTGGCAAAGCGTTGCGCGACT
>JBFHFW010000071.1:0-6258 GCA_041583395.1 Alphaproteobacteria bacterium | reverse complement strand
CAAAACCTTGATGAAAACCCCGATTGATGGCGCACGCTTGTCTTCGGGCTTCGGGATGCGTCATCACCCTGTTTTGGGCTATGATAAAATGCATAAGGGGGTCGACTTTGCTGCTGCTACGGGGACGCCGATTTATGCATCAGGTGATGGTGTTGTTGAGTATGCCGGACGCAATGGCGGGTATGGGAATTATATTCGTATTCGCCACAATTCTACGCTGAAGACGGCTTATGCGCATATGCATAAATTTGCCAAAGGCATGGTTGCCGGTAAGCGGGTAGAGCAAGGCGATATCATTGGTTATGTCGGCACGACAGGGCGTTCAACGGGGCCGCATTTGCACTATGAGGTTTTAGCACATGGTAAGCAGGTTAATCCGCGCTCGGTCGATTTGCCGACAGGAGAGGTTCTGGCAGGTACAGAGTTAAAATCTTTTAAGGCGCTCGCAGGGGTTATTTATCAGCAATATGCAGCACTATCCGATGGTGTGAAGTTTGCGCAGGCTGGTGATATGGCGCGGCGTTAAGTTAGCTGTGTGCGTTGGTTGTTCGTAAAAATCTCAATCCAAAAATCACAATAAGAATTCCTGCCATCGTGAACCAGAAGAATGCATATTGTTTGTGGTCATTGCGCAGATGTGTTTTGGGCTCTAAGGGTACGGGAAGGGTTTCACCCTCTGTCGGTTCCGGCATGAATATCGCGGGGGAGATATCTGAGAGCCCCAGATGATCCGCCATTTCGGATGGGATGACGTGATACCATTCGTTCTTTTCGGGAATATTGGCGGGTGTAAACTTGTTGGCTTTGGGCGCAGCGCTTAGCCAGCCTGTCAGTGTTTTTTGATTGTGTGAGAGCGTATCTTCGTTCCATCCATCCGGTACCCAGCCACGGTTGATGAGAATAATCCGGTTCAAGCTTGTATCAAGGAAGGCGTTATAGATATGCGCACCGCGCTCTCCGTCATGGGTGCGCGGGTAGATTTTGATAGCCGGCTTATCAAGGTAGTACCCCGTGAGTGTGCCGCGTTTGAGCATTGTCTCAGGTGGCAGATCAAGCGAACTTAATCCATGTGCAGGGGCGTATTTCTCGGTTTCGATGGTCGCGAGCAGGCCTTCCTTCCATTTAAGGCGCTGGAGTTGCCATGTGCCAAGGCCGCAAAGCACGGCGATGCCGATGAGTGTTAGAAGCATCGCAACGAGCGGTGGGCGCTGAAGCTGGAGCTGAAAGCGGGGCACTTAGTCCTCCCAATCGCTGGCGCGGTGTTTATATTGTAGAGCAATGATATAGGCTTTGAGCGGCCGCAGTGCGCCAAGCGTCAGGCCAAGTGCGATGGCTGTCCACAAAATAGCGTGCACCCATAAAGGCGGCTCCAGCCATGCATCAAGAGCAAGAGCAGCGGGGACAAGCGCAAAGCCGAGGATAAAAATCAGGAAGACTGCGGGGCCGTCAGCGCTATCATTTTTGGAGAGATCAAGGCCGCATTTGGCGCATTTGTCACGTAAGGTCAGGCTATAACGGGAGAGGTATACATCCCCTTCGCCACAGCGCGGGCATTTACATGCCAGGCCAAGGCGCAGGGGTTTTTGATCCAGCCCCAACATGTCTCAATTAATGCGCTGCTGCGTTTGCGGCGGTGTTTGCAGCTTCGACCAAAGGTGAAGCATCCGTACCCACAGTGTTGCCCCACCAGTAGATCGCCACAAAGAGGAACAACCAGACAACGTCAACAAAGTGCCAGTACCATGCAGCTGCTTCAAAGCCGAAATGACGGTCTTTTGTGAAGTGGCCTTGCATCGCGCGAATCCAACAAACACTGAGGAAAACTGTACCGATAAATACGTGGAAGCCGTGGAAACCAGTCGCCATATAGAATGTGGACGGGTAGATGCCTTCGGTAAAACCAAAGGTTGCATGTCCATATTCATACACTTGGAAGCATAGGAAGAATGCGCCGAGGAAAGCCGAGATACCAAGCGCTTTGACAGCCTGATCATTGTGTCCCTCCAAAATAGCGTGATGTGCCCATGTTACTGTACAGCCCGAGAGCAAGAGGATCAGGGTCATCATAAAGGGCAGGCCAAAAGGTTCGATAATATGGATGCTCTCTGGAGGCCATTTAAAGCCGATGGCTTCGGTTGGATAGAAAGCACCGTTAAAGAATGCCCAGAAGAAAGCCACAAAGAACATAACCTCGGAGGCGATAAACAGCATCATGCCGTAGCGCAGGCCGATTTCGGTGACTTTGTTATGGACTTTTTCAGTCGTTGTTTCAAAGATGATATCTTTCCACCAGAAAAACATGGTCAGCAAGACGGCGGCTATACCGGCAAATACACCTTTTAAACCGACAGGTGCACCGAAAAGTGTGGCTTCGTGCATATACATCACCGCACCAACAGCCAGTAACATGCCCGAAAACGCGCCGACCAATGGCCAAGGGCTCGGGCGGACAATGTGGTAAGGGTGAGGTTTGCCAGTTGTTGTATATTCGATATTTTCAGCCATGATGCTTTCACTTTAATCTGATTAACTTTAAGAGGCTCTTATAACAGAGTTTTACTGATTGTAAAACGCTTCTGTTGCATCTTCAAGCGCCTTTGTGTTTGCAGGGAAAAAACTATAGGACAGTGTGATGGTTTTGACATCGGACATGTTGCGGTCTTCATTCATTTTCGGATCAACGTAAAAGAGCACAGGCATGGAGACTTTTTCTCCGGCTTGTAGTGTTTGCTCATCAAAGCAAAAGCATTGGATTTTATTGAAGTATTTTCCGGCCTTAAGCGGTGTCACATTATAAATGGCGGTGCCGGTTGTTGGGTGCCCTGCTTTGTTTTCGGCGCTAAAGGCAGTGAGGCCGCGCTGCCCCAGCTTGACAATAATCTCGCGTTCTTCGGGGTGAAAATCCCAAGGCAGCTTGGCGTTCGTCTCGGCTGTGAATTTGATGGTCACTTCGCGTTCGAGAATTTGATCGGCATCGGGCAGGGCTGCTGCCGTTAGTGTTGTGCCGCCAAATCCGGTGACGCTGCAAAACAGGGAATAAAGCGGGACGGCGGCAAAGGATAGGCCGATCATAAAGGCCACCACGGCCAGAACAATCAGGCCAAGGCGTCTATTTTTGCGTGCCAATGCATCATAATCAGGTTCGGACATGGGGTAGGCTTACTTGAAGCTGACCTCGAGATCAAGATCTTCTTTGGTCTTTGCTTCAGCTTCTTCTTCCTCGCCATAGCTTTCATGCAGGGCAGCAAGCGCTTCGCGGTAGTTTTTACGCGCTTCGATGCCCGGTGCGACATAGTTTTTGGCGCGCTCTTGGAGTTGCTCTTGCAAGGATATCAAGGAATCCCGGTATTTGAGCTGCCGCGTGTAAATGTCGCAAAACTGCACATTCGGATCTGTGTTGATTGTCACCGATACCGGCGCCCCGCATTGCAGAATTTGTCCGGCATGTGCGGTAGCGGGGATTGCGATGATAAGGATGAATAATGCGAAAAGAGCTTTCATGTACTCCAGTCTACATGAGTTAAAACAGATAAACAAAATAATTTGCAAAGAGACAATTTATTATGTTAAATTATATCTAATTGGAAAATGAAGGAAAAATTGAAAAACTTAGAAAAGTTCATGGATTTTAACAAAGCTATTTCAGATGTTACAGGTGTAACTTTGTCCTGGAAAGACTCCTCCTATTTGCATATTTGATTTGATTCTGATTTAGATGAGGAAAAGCTTAAAGATATAGCTCAACATCTCTCGGATGTTATTGCATATCATTTGGGAAAAGGATTAAGTGAACGGCTGGAAGCCATTAAGGAGCAAGCTGAACCAGATCTTGAGAGTATAGGTTATAAGAAATATCTCGGTGAGTTGGAACCGCTGAGGGATTTTCTGGGACTGTCGAAAGAAGATGTGTTAGCGCGTTATATGGATAGTCAGATTGAAAATGCTAAACACGAGTTTTTATTACCTGTTGTTGAGGTGGATATGGACGGCTACACACCAGAAGAAGATGCAGATCCATTTTTTTTCCTAGTAGTCCTCAGAAAGCTGGGGGGCTTATGATTGTTTTCAATAGTTTTTCTGCATTAAAACATGCTAATGAAGTTATCCATTTAGCTTTGGAATCGCGTTTTAATAATGTTGAGATTGTTGATAAATATTATCAACATAGTCCGTTAGCGGCACGTCATTTTACAAATGGATAGATGCGTTTAGGCACCTGCAATTTTGATCATGGTGATAATCCAGATCAGGGCAACAAAGCCGAAAATCGCCCCGATGAGGGCCAGATTCTTTTTGAGTTTCTTTTTATGGATGTCCGATTTTGGCATGGTCTTATTATCCTAACATGATAAGGGCGAGGAAAAGGGCGAAGAGATAGAAAACGGAGTAGGCAAACATTTGCTTGGCGCGTTTGAGGTCGTCTGAGCGTAAAACTTGTATGGATGTGATCACGAAAAATCCGCTGAGGATGGCTGCGGCGATGCCATAGCCTGTGCTGGCATATCCCAATAAGGTCGGCGCCAGCGTGATCGGGAAGAGGATCAGCGTATAGGCCAGCATTTGAATTTTGGTGGATTTAGCGCCCGCGGTGACTGTCATCATCGGGATTTTGGCGCGCTTATAGTCTTCATTGGCAAACAGGCACAGCGCCCAGAAATGCGGCGGTGTCCAAAAGAAGATGATAGCGAAAAGGATAAGGGGGTAAAGCGTGATGTCTCCGGTAACTGCTGCCCAGCCAACCATCGGCGGGAAAGCACCAGCCGCACCGCCAATCACGATGTTTTGCGGGGTCGAGCGCTTGAGCCACATTGTATAGATAGCGACATAGAAGAAATTAGCGAAGGCCAAAATTCCGGCAGCAGCCCAGTTTAGCGCCAGCCCCATGATCATGACAGATAAGAGGCTGAGGATAACGCCAAAGCCCAAAACGTCGTGCGGGTGGATTTTGCCTGTGGGAAGCGGGCGGTTGCGCGTGCGCTTCATGATGGCATCGATATCGCGGTCAAACCACATATTAATCGCCCCTGCTGCGCCTGCGTTAATCGCCAGACAGAGCATGGCTACGAGGGCAAGGAACGGGTGGAGGTCAGAGAAATTCGGTGCGACCCACATGCCCGCAAAGCCCGAGAACACGACAAGGCTCATGACCTTGGGTTTAAGGAGGGTGATGTAATCACTGACCTCTGCCTCGGGTGCTAAATCGGCTGTGGGTATGAATGCTTGTGCCATAGGGCATTATTTAGCGGGTTTATTTATGAAATGCCAGTTTTAAATGGTATTAACCCACCCAGTTTGGGTTGATATGGCGCAGGTTCGAGTTCCGGTTCAGGTTTATCGGCCTTAAGTTCGGGGAAGGCATCGGCAACGATGGCAGCAACATCATGATGTTTGTAATGGAGAAGCTCGGCATGGAGGCTGCTGGCGAGTTCGGGATTATTGTAGAGATCACCTTTTTGCTCTGCAAATTTTAAGGCTCTGAAAGGCTCACCTTGCTTGACGAGATTATTCGCGCGCTCGATAATTGTGAGGTTATGGGGGGTCAGACCGTTGATTGTCTCAACGGATTGGTCTTGGTCGGTGTCCTGATTTTGGTCGGCTAATCCATAAGGTAAACCACGGCAGGCCGCAAAATGCGCCGTGCAGTCCGGTGCATTTTCGGATGTGTCGTAGGGATTTGCTGCTATGGCCATACAAATAGTGTAAAGCATCTTGCGCCATGAATGCCAGAAAAAAGGCGCTTTCGGTGAGGAGAGCGCCTTTTTGGTATCTATATGAGCCGTTGTGTTATTTCACTTTTGGCTGGATTTCAAACTGGTGGAATGGGGGCGGAGAGCTCAACGTCCATTCCAATGTCATGCTTTGTGGTTGTACGTCCCAGTAATTGCCTTCGGCTTTTTTACCGAATTTGAGCGTGTAGAACACGGTGATCAGGAACCATACCACGCCTGCGGCTGTGAGATAGGAGCCGTAAGATGAGATCTCGTTCCAGCCTGCATAGGCATCAGGATAGTCGATATAGCGACGTGGCATACCGGCTAGACCCAAGAAATGCTGTGGGAAGAAGACCAGATTCACACCGATAAATGTGATCCAGAAATGCAACTGGCCCATCCATTCGGGGATCAGACGACCGGAGATTTTACCCATCCAGTAATAGAAACCCGCGAAGAGCGCGAATACCGCACCCAGTGAGAGCACATAATGGAAGTGAGCAACCACATAATATGTGTCATGCAATGCCAAATCCATACCGGAGTT
>JBFHFW010000070.1:0-6293 GCA_041583395.1 Alphaproteobacteria bacterium | reverse complement strand
CCGCTTTGTAGAGCTTCGCGTGGTTCGGGCGCTGTGCCCAAGAAACGCTGGGAGGGGCGGGCATCGTAGATTTGTATTTCCTTGTTATGAACGGCCTTTTCCATTTGAGCCCGATCCACAACGAGTTTTGGGTTGAGCGTTGCCGTAAATGCAGCCGGTTTTGGTGTGGCCGGCTTTCCTGTGCATGTTCTATGTCCCTCGGCCATCCACGCAGGTAGACCGCCATCCAGCACAGCCACCCTGTCGTGCCCAAAGACGTGAAACATCCACCATGCACGCGCTGGCCCCATGACCATGCCGCTTTGCCCATAAATCACAACGAAATCATCGTTGGAAATCCCGAGATTGCTGATATGGCGCGCAAAATCCTCGGGCGTAGGAAGCATGTGGGGTAAATCCGAATGAGGATCACAAACCGCCTCAATATCAAAAAACTGTGCGCCTTCGATATGCTGGTTTTCAAAGCTTGCTTTTGGATCATCCGCAGAGCCCGGCAGGACAAAGCTTGCATCCAGAATTTTAGGGGAGGGCGTACGGTGACACTCAAGAATATTGTAGAGTTCATCCGGTTCAATCGTGCCGTTATGTTTCAGTGCATCTAACATGTGATCATTCTATCATTTCTTGTCCAATGATCCAGTTATAACGAAAATATATACACCTATGTTTTCGGTGATATGCCAAATAAAGTATTTTGGTATAAATCTGTGTGTGTTGCTATTGAGGCCTCTCCATCCAATTCTTGCATGTGATATGATGCCCTCCAAATCGTGATATATATCGGATATGATAGAGGATATTGAAATTCGTATGGCTGACCTGAGTGACCTTGAGGGATTATGTGTTCTCGAGGAGGCAGTCTTCGATCCTGTTAAATACCATATGTTGTCACGGCGCCAGTTCCGTCATCTGCTCACCAAAGGCAATGCCGATGCTCTGGTTGCTTCCTACGAAAGAAAAATTGTAGGAGCTGCCATTCTTTTCTACCGTAAAACGTCGCGTCTGGGGCGTCTATATTCTCTGGCTGTTCACCCTGATTTGCAAAAACATTCGATTGGGCGTTTGCTGTTTGAAGAAGCGGAAAAAACAATGATGCAAAGAAACCTAAAGGGGCTTTTGTGTGAATTCCGTCAGGATGAAGACCGGCTATCGGCATTTTATAAAAAGCGCGGGTGCCAGCAAGTGGGAATCCTTGTAAACTACTACGCTGACGGGATGAGTGGCATTAAAATGCGAAAATTATTCGAGAAAGAGTAAACCCGACCATGACAAAATACATTATCGTAACTGATAAACCTGAGGTAATTAAGCCCCGGGCCGATCACGAGATTTTAACGCCGGCAGATTTTATCGGCAATCGCTTGGAGAAAAAGCCCAGAGCCCGGAGTCACCAGCCCAAGGTCATCAATTTATGCAATAATTTCGATTACCTGAGTAAAGGATACTACATCTCCTTATTGGCTGAAGCGCGAGGATTGTCTTGTGTGCCGCACATTTCTAACATTGTTACGCTTAACTGGAAGCGCAATTACGAGTTTGCGTTGCCAGAGCTTAATGCTCTGCTTAAAAAACATTTTTCTGTATCCGGGGAAGAACCTCTGGCGCGAACCTATACAACATATTTCGGACGCCATGAGGATGCAAAGCTTGAACCGATTACGCGACGCTTGTTTGACCTTTTCAGATTTCCGATTCTAACCTTTGACATCAAATATAGTGAAAAAGGCTGGACGATAGAAAGAGTTGATTTTGAAGCAATCAACGGTATAGCGCCTCAGCGTCTTGACGTTTTTCATGACGCTTTGGAAAAATTCACAGGATCGGCCTGGCGCCTGTCGAATAAAAACAAAAAGGCCGAGCGCTACTGGATCGCAATTCTGCATAATCCTGAGGAGGCTATGCCGCCTTCAGATAAGACCGCTCTAAATAAATTTATTAAGGTTGGCAAACAAATGGGCTTATGGGTTGAGCTGATTACTAAACAGGATTTTTCAACGCTTTTGGAATATGACGCACTTTTTATCCGTGAGACCACTGCTATTAACAGCCATACTTATCGCTTCGCTGCCAAAGCCGAGCAGGAAGATATTCCCTGTATTGACGATACGCAGTCCATTATCCGGTGTTGTAACAAAGTTTTTCTGCACGAGCTTTTGCAGGCTCATGCCGTTCCGATTCCCAAAACCATGATTATAGACCGGCATTCAAAAACAAAGTTTTTTGACTCCATTTCTTTTCCCGTTGTTATAAAAATCCCAGATGGATCGTTCTCTCGCGGTATCTACAAAGCCGAAAATCAGCAACAGTTGGAAAAATATTCGACGGACATGCTGAAAAAATCGGAAATTATTGTGTGTCAGGAATTTGTTGAATCCGAATTTGACTGGCGCATCGGTGTTTTGGATAAGCAGCCATTATTTGCTCTGCAATATTTCATGGCCAAAGGGCACTGGCAGATTTATAACCATCAGGCGCGTACGAAAGCACAAAAAACAGGAGATCACCGGACGGTTCCTCTCAATAAAGTTCCGCCAGAAGTTCTTGAAACAGCCACAAAAGCCGCCGGACTTATTGGAGAAGGCTTATATGGTGTTGATTTGAAACAAACTAAAAATGGCGATGTTATCGTTATTGAAGTCAACGACAATCCCAATATTGACAGCGGCATTGAAGATGCCGTGGCAGGGGATGCTCTTTACCAAAAAATTCTTGAGCATCTGGTTAAAATGATTGAAGCTTAAAGGTTTGGAGATACAAGTGAACTTGCATTCTTGTAAGTGGCTCACCATAATTGATACATTGCGAACAGGCCATTATCACAAAATTATACGTATGTATATAGAATATACCGTGTGTCTCGCCCTAACGTATAAAACCATATAAGATTGCGGTTAGCATTGATATGAGCATGCTATATTAGCGAGTTAATTCCAGTTTAGTAAGCAAATACATATGATTAAGGCTAAATCAGAGTGTCAAAAAGCAATCATCAGCAATGGGTAAAGAAAAAGACGTCAAAGGTCATGCTTGATCTGCCCAATTTACCTGGCGGTGAAAAGATCACGCTCAAGCAAATGTTAGAATACATGCGTGGACGTGCTTTCGGGATGGTAATGGTTTTACTGGCCGTCCTGAGCCTTGTTCCCAATCTATTTGGTCACGTCATTCTGACCGGGATTTTAATGGCTGTTCTAGGCGCTCAGATGGTTATGGGCTTTACGCACATCCATCTGCCAATGCGAATTTTGAAAATGTCTTTTTCCCGATCTGGCATCCGGAAAGTGATGAACGTAGCCGCGCCAAAAATTGCTCATATTGAAAAACTGCTTAAACCTCGCTTGATTTTCATGACCGAGGACATTGGTAGGCGGATTATAGGGGGTATTGTTATTCCCCTTGCCATACTGATTTTAATTCCTTTTCCCTTTAGTAATCTTATTCCGGTATTCAGCATTCTGGTGTTATCGCTGGGGCTGATTGAAAAAGATGGTCTAGTGGTATTGATTGGTATTTTAATTTCGACAAGCGCCCTTATTCTCGTAAATGAGTTAATGGAGAGGTTTTTATAATGTTTGAAATATTTGTGGATACTAACGTTTGGGTGGCTTTTTTAACGCTAACAATTCTGGAAATCGTCCTGGGAATCGATAATCTGATCTTGATTTCCATCCTTGCGGGCAAGCTTCCTGCTCATCAACAAAACCTTGCTAGAAAATTGGGACTCGCCGCAGCTCTTGTCACAAGATTAATGCTTCTTTCTTTGGCATTTTGGGTTGCCCATCTGGAAAAGCCGCTTTTTGAGATTGTAAACCATGAAATTTCGTGGCGGGACATTTTACTCATTTTGGGTGGGATGTTCCTGCTGGCCAAGGGTACACTTGAGATTCATAATAAAATTGAGGGAAATGACCATCATTTGGAAGACAAAAAATATATAGCCTTAGGTTTGGTTGTTGCGCAAATAGCAGTTATGGATGTTGTGTTTTCTTTTGATAGCGTTATGACGGCCATAGGCATTGCTGATTATTTATCAATCATGATTGCTGCAATCCTTATTTCGATGGTGATTATGGTTCTGGCCGTTAATCAGGTAAGTGGCTTTATCAACCGGAACCCAACCGTTAAAGTATTGGCTCTTAGTTATATGCTTCTCATTGGGCTTGCTCTAATTGGTGAAGGATTGGAACTGCATATTCCCAAAGGTTATTTGTATTTCGCTATGGCGTTTTCATTCTTTGTCGAAATTATCAATATGGCTGTGCGAAAAAGAAATAGGGCGGTGTAGAAATGACGCTTCGTGAGCTCACTATATTAGCACCTGACGGCCAGGATAAAAAAATCAAGGCCATCATTAAAAACTTCGATGTCGTCGAGATCTGGGAGAGCATAAAACCAAAGGGGCAGCCTAAAGAAATCAATGTTGTGGTCGCCACAGATCAGTTGCAGAACCTTACTGATGCTTTGCAAGAGGCTTTTCACAAACAAAAAGGCTGGCGTTTAATTGTGTCTCCGGTAGAAACGACTATTCCACGACAAGAAGACAAAAAAGAAGAGAGTGAACCCAATGAAAATGCCCAAAAGGTGTATGGCGGCTTAACGCGTGAAGCCCTCTATGAACAGATATTAAAAGGCGCAACCATAAATTCCGACTTTATTCTGCTCGTTTTTTTGTCTGTGATTGTAACAATCATTGGGCTCATTACCGACAATCTGGCAGTTATCATTGGTGCAATGGTTATAGCGCCACTACTGGGGCCTAATTTGGCTCTTAGCTTCGGGATATCGCTAGGTGATCAGAATATGATTGCCTGGGCTCTAAAAGCAAATGTAGTAGGTGTTGGTATTACTATTGTTTTGAGTGTTCTATTTGGTTTTTTTGTGCCCAATGAATATCTATCAGCCAGCCACGAGTACACCTTGCGTGCTTCAGTTGGGTATGATGGTATTATTCTGGCTCTGGCATCGGGAGCCGCTGCTGTCTTATCCCTAACCACAGGCATTTCCTCCACTATGGTTGGCGTTATGGTAGCCGTTGCTCTAATGCCACCTGCTGTCACGTTTGGTTTGGCACTCGGAGGAGGGCTTTTTCCTGACGCCTATGGCGTTTTTTTGTTGCTGGCGATTAATGTGATTTGCGTGAATATTGCGGCCATTGGGGTTTTTACGCATAAAGGCATAAAGCCTAGAAGCTGGTATATGCAGAATAAATCAAAACAGTCGAAAAAAATGAGTCTGTTGATTTTGGTTTTCTTACTTACATTCCTGATTTTGCTGGTTTATGTATGGCAAGCTTTTTAAAAAACGCCAGAATATAATAGATTTGAAGGATTATAAAGAATGGCTCCTCGGGCCGGATTCGAACCAGCGACCAAGTGATTAACAGTCACCTGCTCTACCACTGAGCTACCGAGGAACATTGTGTGGTATAAAATCGTTGGGACTTTATGCCGCTTACATCGTGTCTTGTCAACACTCAGATGTCAAAATCCTCTATAATTTTACAAATGAATGGGCTCGGCTATATTTTTGAAATATATTTGCTTCTTGTGAGGCGGGGCTATTATATTTAAAATTTATGAATCGATGGAATTAAATAATAAATAGAAAGGTTTAATGCAAAGGGAACTCATGAAACCGGATTTAACAAATATAAGTGTGTTATGCGCCGAAGATAATCAGGAGATGCTTAAGGTTATTAGACGCGTTTTGGAGGGGCTTGGTTTTGGCTCTGTTACGACAGCTAAAGATGGGCAGGAGGCTTTTGATCTTTTTAAGAAATATAATCACGATATGATTATCAGTGATCTGATTATGGAGCCTGTTTCGGGGTTTGAATTTTTAGAAATGACAAGAACATCTCCAGATACGCCGAATAAGGCCGTTCCCTTTATATTTTTAACAGGACACGCCGATGCTGAAATCGTAAAAAAAGCGCGGGATAAAGGCGTTACGGAGTTTATCATCAAGCCTTTTACTGTCGAACAACTTTCAAAGCGCATAACAAGTATCATGAATAAACCACGCGACTTCGTGGAGACAGAAACTTTTGTAGGACCAGATCGTCGGCGCCGCAGAGAGGATATTGGCGTTGAACGCAGAAAAAAACCATTCGAAGACTAGCCATAGAATAAATCTTGCGGCGTATTTCAAACAAAGATGGGCTACGATTCTGCGTGATTAATTTTAGTGAGAAATGGAGGCACGGACCGGAGTCGAACCGGTGTACACGGATTTGCAATCCGCTGCATAGCCACTCTGCCACCGCGCCATTCCAGATATGGTTTAAACAGAGT
>JBFHFW010000069.1:0-6383 GCA_041583395.1 Alphaproteobacteria bacterium | reverse complement strand
GCATGCCCGATAAAGGCCGGAATACGCACGCAATTCGCACAAACTTTGATTTTAGGATCGAGGATTTTTTTGGTTTCCACCATCATTTTCCACTCTTCCTTGGTCATACCGTCATCCATAAAGACATCAATATGCGGGATCACATTAAAAGCGATCTGCTTTTGATAAACTTCCGGTGTAGGCGTCTCATTCACGTAGATGCCTTTGGTCTGGTTAAAGAGCTCATCCATTGCTTCCTTACCGGAACCAGAGACGGACTGATATGTGCTCACCACCACGCGTTTGATCTTTGCGGCCTCATGCAGGGGTTTAAGCGCCACAACCATCTGAATAGTCGAGCAATTCGGGTTAGCAATAATGCCACGCTTTGCATCATGGATAGCTTGCGGGTTGACTTCGGGCACGATCAAAGGCACATCGGGATCCATGCGGAAATGGGATGTGTTATCAATCACAATCGCACCTGCTGCCGCGGCTTTAGGCGCATATTCGGCGCTCACTTTGCCGCCCGGGCTTGAAAGCACAATATCAACACCTTTGAAATCGAATTTCGCGAGATCCTGAACCTTGATATCCTTATCACCAAAAGATACCTCACGGCCAACGCTGCGCGCGCTCGCCAGAGCAATAATCTCATCAACCGGAAAGTTGCGCTCATCAAGAATCTTGAGCACTTCACGCCCGACATTTCCTGTGGCACCCATAACGGCAACTTTATAACCCATAATCATACTCCATTGGTTCAGATTTCCGAAGAATTGTGATACGCTAAAGATACGGCAATCGTCAACGAGTATCTTCTATGACATCATATCAACTCTATCATAACATGCCCTTTGGCATTTGTATCCTTAAGCTCGCGAATCATCAGTTACGCGTGGTTTACGCCAATCCGGCAATGCTCGGGATTATGGGCTATGAAGATAAAGAACCGATCGAGGGACGCCCCTTCACAAATGCCTGGACGCATCGGGAGGCCGGAAAGCTTGCGCAACTGCTCCTCAGCGAAACACCGCCCAAAGACTACACCCTACCCAATAGGGATAGCGGCAGCGGCATGAACTGGATTCATCTTGAAATCTCGCGAGAAAAACGAGATGGCGATGAGTGTTTTGTGATCTGGGCGGTGGATGCGACACCTTCCATCCGGCGTGAAAGACAGCTGATGGCTGAAGTTGAACGCGCAGATGCTCTAGCTGAAATGAAATCCAACTTTTTGGCAACGATGAGCCATGAGATCCGCACGCCGATGCAATCGATTTACGGGCTTTTGGAGCTGATTGCCGATGAAAAACCCGATCAGAATATCGCGACCATGGTCAGTACGGCGCAAAATTCAGCCAGCGGACTTCTTGAAATTCTGGATGATATTTTAGATCTCGCGCAGATGGATGCGGATAAGATGACCCTCGATATATTCGAAGTTCCCGTGCGCTTGCTGGTACGCGGAACCTTGGAGGCTCTTGCCGTTAAGGTGCATGGCAAGGATGTAAAACTGATCGATGATATTGCCGAGGCTGTGCCTTTTGTCGTCGTGGGCGATCCCAAGCGTCTGCGCCAGATCATTATGAATCTAACTGGTAATGCGATGAAATTTACGCATGAGGGATCTGTCACCGTGCGGGTGAGCACCGATGTGCAGCATATAACCCCTGCCCATGATCATATCGGCCTAAGGTTCGAGGTCATTGATACAGGCATCGGTATGAGTGAAGAAGCTTGCAACCGCCTGTTCCAATCCTTTGTGCAGGCGGATAATTCGACCTCGCGCAAATATGGCGGCACGGGGCTGGGGCTTTCTATCTCCAAAAAGCTGGTTGAGCTGATGGGCGGACAAATTGGTGTCACCAGCACGCCCGATGTCGGGTCAACCTTCTGGTTTGAAATCCCCACGCAAGAGGTCGATGAGAAAACCATGATCGTTGAATTGCCAAATCTTGAGGGCATATCTGTGCTCTCGGTTGAGGATCACCCGCAAGGTGCCAAAGAAATTGTCAACTCCCTACGCTCTATGGGCGCAACGGTCGAGAGCTGTGCCACTTATAAAGACGGGCTGGAGCTCGCACGCCGCCGTCCCTTTGATGTCGCCATTATCGATCAAGGACTTCCTGATGGTTTAGGACTGGATCTGATGAAAGAAATCATCGCACTGCGCCCGACGATGGGCATGATCATGTATACGGTGCGCGATGATATCGGTCTTGCGCACTCATTACAGGCTTTGGGCGCAAAATTCCTGACAAAACCTGCATCCCGCGCGGGCCTTGGAGAAGCTGTCAAAGATGCATCGAGCCAAAGCCACCGCATACAAAGTGATGGACCTTGCCGCATTCTCATTGCAGAAGATACTGCCAGTGTACGCGATGTTTTACAAAGACAACTTGAAAAACTTGATGTTGAAGCTGATTTTGTTGAAAACGGGCAAGAGGCACTCAAGGCACTAAAAAGCGGCAAATACGGTCTCCTGATTTCTGATCTGCATATGCCCGATATGGATGGCTATGCGCTCACCCAAACCATCCGTGATGCCGAAAAAGATACGGATAAGCACTTCCCGGTTATCGCCTTGACCGCGGATGTGCAAATCGCGCAGCGTGATGTGTATTTGGGGCATGGTTTTGATGAATGCTTGCTAAAGCCTGTGTCTTTAGGCCAATTCCGCGGACTCCTGATGCGGTGGGGATTGATTGGAGAAGAAAAGACGATTGAACCAGAAAGATCAGCCCCTGAAATCAGAAATCACGATGATGATGTGATTGATAAAGAAGCCATGATACAGCAAATGGGTGTCTTTGATGCAGGTGCGATTGAAATGCTCGGCCTGTTTATTCAAATGAGCGCGCCACAAATTGAAAAAATTATCGCAGCACAAGAGGCTAAAGACGTATCCGCCCTTAAAGAACTGGGACATAGCCTGAAAGGAGGCGCACGTTCAGCTTGCCTACCTCTGTTGGGAGACGCAGCAGCAGCCTTGCAAGATGCCGCCGAGAACAATCAAGATACAATGAATATTGTCAAAGAGGTCGAAGCAAAATTCAAACGCGCAAAAGAGGCTATTGCCAGACTCAAAACCCCTTAATACTAGGGACAAGTCGCCTCGCTTGTATCGGTCGTATCGCCGTTAAAGACTGCTGTCGCTTTCGAGAACATCCACACACGGAAACACACAGACCCGGAAGGACATGTCAATGTTGCATCGCTATCCAGATCCTTGGCCGCAGATGTGGCGTCAATTACATCGGTCTCACATGTTGCAAATTTGGTATCCAGCTTATCCAGTGCCGACACCAAAAATGCATCGGTCTTATCTGTTTCAATCCAGAAAAAGACGCCATCATTGCCGTTATAATACTGCCAATCATTAAATAAAGCCGGTGCTGTCGGCATAAAGCGTCCAGCACTACTGGAGAATATCTTTTCATGCTTGCTCTCATTGCCTACACCACCGTTATTACCGGGGCAGCGAATATTTTTAACCAAGCGATCACCCGATTGATCATAGGGTGCAGCATTGGCCGAGTAATAATTGGAATTCGGGTTAATCGGATAATTGTCTCGGGCACCTTCGTCATCCCCACCCACACCATTATCGATGAGACTATCCCCCGCCGGATAAGTCAGAACACATTCCTGAATAGCAGAACGAATAGAATCAATTTGTGCTTCAATACTGGATATCGCTTTGAAACTGCCTTGGGAAGATGTTTGCTGCGATGATGGCTCCATAAACGTCACCGTCAGAGCTGCCAAAAGCGCAATGGCAATCAAGATATAAACAAGGGCGGAACCTTGTTCGCCCGCCCTCGCTTTATTGTTATATGCGTTTAAATCCCGCATGTAATCCTAGTTCTCCACGATCGCGTGGTAATAAACAGAATCGCCCCCAGAGTCAATGAAGCAACCAAATGGCTGCCCCGCAAGACCGGCAGTATTAGCATCACCAATAATTTTTTCGGTTGCAGGAATGGCATAAGCATCGTCCATATCTTTCACATACTCAGCCGCAAAAGTTGCTGCGGTGGTCACATCACCGGTAATGCCGAGCTTTTCATTAATACGGGCACATAAAGTACTATGGATACCGGGCAAAAGCGCCAGAATTTCATTACCATCCGCACTTGTCCCCGAACTGATGCCCACGTTTACAATTTCAAACTCACGGTTAAAGTGCCATGTACCAGGGTTACCGTCAGCCATCAAAGCGCTTTGCACCTGAGCATAAGTTGCACCACCGCCCTCGGGATGGAACACACAGACCGTGTTACTTGTACAAGAAGCATAATCAGCCGGTGGATTAAATTCCAGTGCCGTTTCAGCAACGCCATCAATCCGCATACGCACAACGGCTGTCTTAACCGTTGATGGATATTGCGTAATTTGCGCCGTACTGATCAAATCCGATTCATCCGTTGCTGATTTACCACCGCCACGCGTTGATTGTGTTACCGCATAAGATAGCGCAGCAAACAAAGCCACGGCAACCAAAATCAGGAACAGAACGTTACCGCGCTCCTTATAGCGCGTCTGTCTATTACAATCCTTCATATTCATCGTCCTATTTTTCCTTTTTTCAAGTTTATCAAATAAATTAAGCATCTAACCCTCCCCCTAATTCACTGAGATTCTATTAATTTTTAGTGTTGTCGACAACGGTTTTTTTTCACATTCCCGCCCTACACACAGATTTTCGATGTCTGCCCGCCATCCCGAGCCCATAGCCTGCGCATAACTGACCGATTCACGAAACTCCCCGAAATTGGCTGTCATATCAGACTCTATCGTTAACAGAGGTCCTCTGGATTTTATCGTAAGCCCTCTGTAAATATCAGACATTCTTTCCGATAACACCTTAACTTCATCTGCACTTAGCGGCTTCATGACCACCTCCGGCACGTCTGGACGCAAAGACTCTACCTCCATAAGCTCGGCACGCAACTGTGTAATAGCCTGCATCTGGATCATCGTATAAAGCACCGTACCGCCTGCAAAAACCCATACAGAGGCCAGAATATAAATCATTGTCTGACCAACGTTATAAGGTAAAACATCCATAAACCTATTGAGGTCGTCATTCGCCTGCGCGGAAAACAAGCGTTTCAATCCGCGCCAATCATAATTACTAAATGATTGTAAAATATGGTTTTTTTTCAAAAACCGCCTCCAATTTTCCTTTTACATGAACAACTAGTTCTAAGTAACTGATTACCTTACTTAATTAGTATACTACAATAAGTATTAAATTAAATGTTAAAATTTGATATTTCTTTAAATAAAAGCACCCCAAATGCCTTTATTACTTACAGATTCCATTATTTCCCTGCACGCGAACGCGCCCATCTTGCTCTTGCTTTAAAGCCCTGCCAAATTGTGCGGCAAAAGCATCCGGCACCAAAGCTTCCCATTTCGCCGCCTTATTCTTTTCCACCTCATAACGCACCAATGTCCCGTCAACCTGT
The DNA here is from genome assembly GCA_041583395.1 of Alphaproteobacteria bacterium. Taxonomy (GTDB): domain Bacteria; phylum Pseudomonadota; class Alphaproteobacteria; order Micavibrionales; family Micavibrionaceae; genus UBA6929. The sequence goes on along the minus strand of JBFHFW010000069.1, from coordinate 927 downwards.
GATAAACCATCCAGAATTTGCTGGATACAAGCCATATTCTTGACAATATCACTATGCATGGCATTTCGCGCCTCAACCATCAGATTTTTAGCCGCCGTGTCAGACTTTAACTTTGCTTCCGCTAAATTACGATCCAACATATTCAAAGCCAAATAATTAAAAACCAGAACAAGAACCGCAATCAAAGACACAAGCATTCCGGCAAACAGTAACGCTCTCGCCGTAGCTCTCGCTAATTTTTCGCTGCGTAACATGCGGTTACGCCACGGAATAACATCTGCAATTTCAGGATTAATTGTTACAAAATTTGCATCCATACTTTGAATACGCGGCAAAATTGTTCTCGATGCCCCCAAAAACACCTGCATACGCCCTGTATCTGCGTCCCACCGCAATGCGGAGGCCAAACCTTCTTGCTCGTACAAATAAACTGTTTCTTTATCCCAATACTCACTGTTACCGGGAAGCGCTGCTGCCAGAGGGCACCAGCTATCAGGATTAGAGGAAAGCATCTGCGAAGGGCAAGCCAAATACCATACGCGGTCTCCCTCAACCGTATAGCAAAAATGAACCTTTTCCGTTGCACAGGCCTGAGAAGCTGCATTCCACACTGCCTCCGTTTCCGAACCCGGCACATGCGGAACAGAACCACCAATAAGCTCCTGTGGCAAATAGGGGTTTAAATCCTCGACAAACTCACCTACCTCACCCGCCATATGATCGGCAATATCCGGATGGATCGAACGGCGTCCTTCAGGGCGTCGCTCTTTTTCACCTGTCTTGGATGATGTTTTATTATCTTGAGATCCTAAAGCCACTTACATTGCTCCTTCCATGAGACCACCCATCATTGAATCCATGCTCATATTCATGACAGTCAGGGCGTAGATAGCGCTACCAAATGCGATAATAAGGAACACGCCTGTC
>JBFHFW010000068.1:0-6538 GCA_041583395.1 Alphaproteobacteria bacterium | reverse complement strand
TTCCGCTATGTGGGACTGTCAGCATGACAGGGCTTGAGCCCCTATGAATTTTTACGACAGATAATTCTTTTAACATGAGCGAATTGTAACTTTAATTTCTTTTTTGTGCAAATTTTTGTGCGTTTGGAAAGAAATATTCACAACTTCTTATGTGCGTTTTTTATTTATTCTGGCTGCTAATTATGCTTAAACATGCCTTATGAGTGAGAAGCAGCAAAAATATTTCGGAACAGATGGTATTCGCGGGCGGGCAAATGTGTTTCCTATGACCGCGGATGTGGCGATGCGTGTAGCGATGGCCGCGGCCGTTGAGCTGCGCGCGCGTTATGATAGCAACCGGACAAACCGCGTTGTGATTGGCAAGGATACGCGGCTGTCGGGTTATATGTTTGAAGAGGCCATGTGCGCGGGCTTTGTGGCGATGGGGCTGGAGGTTGTTTTGGTTGGCCCTATTCCAACACCGGGGATTGCGATGCTGACACGTTCACTGCGTGCGGATATCGGTGTAATGATTTCGGCCTCCCATAACAGTTTCGAGGATAATGGGATTAAGCTGTTTGGTGCTGATGGGTATAAGCTGGATGATGATATCCAGCTGGCGATCGAACATCGCATTGATCAGGATTTAACGGCCTTTTTGGCTGCGCCCGAGAATTTGGGGAAAGCTTCGCGTCTGGACGATGCGCTGGGACGTTATGTCGAGGCGATCAAGCGTTCGTTTCCGCGGGGTGAAACGCTCAGAGGTTTAAAGATTGTAGTGGATTGCGCCCATGGTGCAGCTTATAAAGTGGCGCCGCAAGTGCTTTGGGAGCTGGAAGCCGAGGTTGTGGCGATCGGCAATACCCCCAATGGCCGTAATATCAATGCGGGATATGGTGCAACAGCCACAGAAAATTTACAAAAGGCGGTGGTTGAGCATAGTGCCGATGTCGGGATTGCGCTGGATGGAGATGCTGACCGCCTGATCATGGTCGATGAAAAAGGGCGTGTGATTGACGGAGATCAGTTGATGGCGGCGTTGGCTATTTCCATGAAAGAGGCAGGGGCATTAGCAAATAATGGTTTAGTGGCAACCGTGATGTCTAATTTGGGGCTTGAGCGTTTAATGGCCGAGAAGGGCATTGATATGATCCGCGCATCTGTGGGAGATCGTCATGTTGTTGAAGCTATGCGTGAGGGCAATTATAATCTTGGCGGTGAGCAATCGGGGCATATTGTTTTGTCCGATTATGGTTCGACGGGTGATGGCTTGCTCGCAGCATTGCAAATTCTGGCGATCTTAAAAGACAGCAAGAAAAAAGCCAGTGAGGCTTTGCAGCTCTTTACACCGCTGCCGCAAATTTTGCGCAATGTGCGCTTTATGGCGGATTATAAGCCTTTGGAAGATGCGCATGTGCAGGCTGAAATATCCAGAGCGCAAGACCGTCTGGCGGGATCGGGACGAGTGTTGGTGCGGGCATCTGGTACAGAACCGCTGATCCGCGTGATGGCCGAAGGCGAGAAGATGGATCTGGTCGAGCGTGTGGTCAACGATCTTTGTGCGGTGATTGAGAAGGCATCAAATCATGAATGATCAGGAAAAAAACAGGGCTTTATTGCCCAGTGGTTTTGCGGATTTGTTACCGCCCGAGGCAGGCATTGAGGCCGATGCGGTAAGTGTTTTGATGGGGTGCTTTCGCTCTTTCGGGTATGAGCGCGTTAAGCCGCCCTTGCTGGAGTTTGAGGATAGTCTCTTTGCGCCCGGGCCGGGGGCGACGCTGGTGGATAATAGTTTCCGTTTGATGGATACTGTGTCGCATAAAATGATGGGTCTTAGGCCGGATATTACGGTGCAGATCTCACGCATTGCAAGCTCTCGTTTGAAGGCGGAGGAGCGCCCTTTGCGTTTGACTTACGCGGGCGATGTGTTGCGAACAAAAGCGTCCCAGCAACGCACGGCGCGGCAATTTTGCCAAGTCGGGTGTGAGCTTATTGGTGATCAGAGTGAGGAGTGTGACATCGAGGCTTGTGTCATGGCTTTGGTGGCGCTGGATAATCTAGGGATTGAAGGGCTTAGTTTGGATTTGGCTTGCCCGCGTTTGGTGAGCGAGGTTTTATCAGCGCATAATATTGATGAGAGCAGCCCAGAGGCCGCTATGGTCTACGAGGCTTTAGCACGGCGTGATCTGGAGGCTTTGGCGCATCTGGATGGTGCGCTTTTGGATGTGTTGCGCGGGCTTGTGCAGGCATCCGGCGCGGCGGATACTGCATTGGAAAAGCTTCAGGCATTGAATTTACAAGGCGAGAGCGTGCAAAAGCTGGCGCGTATTTATGAAGGTGTGCGCAAAGCGCTCGGAGATATGGGGTTATTTGAGCGCGTGGCGTTGACGCTTGATCCGGTTGAGCGCAAAGGGTTCGAGTATAAATCCGGTATTGCCTTTACGCTGTTTTCACGCGCGGTGAGCGGTGAGCTGGGGCGCGGTGGGCGCTATTCCCTGCAGGATAATGTGGAAAGCGGCGTTGGTTTTACGCTTTATATGGATACGGTTTGTGCTGCGATGGTGGGGCCTCAGTTGCGTGAAATTGTGTATGTCCCCAATGATGAGGGCTGGGATGTAATTGCGCGCTTGCAAAAAGAGGGCTGGGTTGTTATGCGTGGCGGAGACGTTCCTGCGCGGGCGACTCATATCTATAAAAACGGTCAGGTAAAAGAAAGATAAGACAGCATGGCGAATGTAGCGGTGATTGGCTCTCAGTGGGGTGATGAGGGTAAAGGCAAGATTGTGGACTGGTTATCTTCGCGCGCGGATGTCGTGGTGCGTTTCCAAGGAGGGCACAATGCCGGTCATACTTTGGTGATTGATGGTGTGACATATAAGCTGCATTTGCTGCCCTCGGGTATTGTGCGTCCGGGCAAGTTGTCCGTGATTGGTAATGGTGTGGTGATTGATCCCTGGGCGCTTTTGAAGGAGATCAAGGGTGTGCAGGCGCAAGGTGTTTCTGTGACGCCTAAGAGCCTCGTGATTGCAGAGAATGCGCCGCTTATTTTGCCTATTCATTGTGTGCTTGATCAAGCTATGGAGGCCGCGCGTGGTGATCGTGCGATCGGGACAACGGGGCGCGGGATCGGACCGGCGTATGAAGATAAGGTTGCACGCCGTGCCATTCGCGTGTGTGATTTGGAAGATACGGATCTGTTAAAGCGTAAATTGGATCGCATGATGGATCATCACAATGCGCTTTTGCGCGGTCTTGGTCTGGAAGAGGTTGCGGTTCAAGACATTTACGATCAGTTGCTTGAGGTGCGTGAAGAGATTTTGTCCTATAAGGGCGTGGTGTGGAAGTTGCTGGATGAGGCGCGTCTTGCCGGTAAGAAGATTTTGTTCGAGGGTGCGCAGGGCACAATGCTTGATATTGATCACGGGACATATCCTTTTGTGACCTCGTCAAACGTTGTTGCGCCACAAGCGATGATCGGATCAGGCGCGGGCGGAGCAAATAATAACTATGTTTTGGGGATTACAAAGGCCTATACAACGCGTGTGGGTGAAGGGCCTTTCCCGACCGAGCAGAATAATGATGTCGGTGAGTTTCTTGGTGAGCGCGGGCATGAATTTGGCACGACTACGGGGCGTAAGCGCCGCTGTGGCTGGTTTGATGCGGTGATGGTGCGCCAAGCGATTAAAGTTGGCGGGATTACCGGCATCGCCTTGACCAAGCTTGATGTGCTTGACGGGCTGGAAGAAATTAAAATTTGTGTGGGCTATGAGCTTGATGGTCAGCAGCTGGATTATTTTCCGGCTTCTCAGGCAGCACAGGCCAATGTAAAGCCGATCTATGAAACGATTGAGGGCTGGAGCGAGAGCACATATGGTGCGCGTACATGGGGTGAGTTGCCTGCGGCGGCTGTGAAATATGTGCGTCATATCGAGGAGCTGATCGGTGCGCCTGTGACGTTGCTTTCAACATCGCCGGAGCGTGATGATACAATTTTGATGCAAGACCCGTTTCAGGGCTAGTTTTCCCGTTGTATACAGCTTGATTTACTTTTTACGCTAATGCGATTAAACTATAGGAGTAGGCTGCTTATCGCCGTTTTTTGCCCGATCTCTAAGGTTTCCCGATGTCTGATGATCATGAAAACGAAGAAAATCAAGAAAATTCCAATGAAACGGAAAAGCCGGGTGCTGTGTTAAAGGGAAATTCCGGGGACATGGAGAAGCTTGTAAAATCTGAGGATGGCGATAGAAAACAAAGTGGTAAAAAGCCCACGGGGCAGATTTTACAGTTTAACAAAAACATAGAGATTTTTTGCGAACAGCCGCTAGAAAAATACAGCGTCGGTGATATTAAAGCTTATGTTGCCCGCGATAAAGGGGGTGACAAGCGAAATCTTTATGCTTTGATTTGTGAACCGCATCTTTTGCCGCGGGTAAACGATGCGTCTGTTTATTTGCGGGTTAATAACCCCTATCTGGCAAGTCTTTCAGAATACGGGGTGCGTTATTGGCCTCTGGAGGATAAGGAATGCCTGATTTTAATTTATCGTGATAATGTCGGGGATCGTCTTGTCCAAGATGATCGTAATACGGCGTTGGGGTGGCCTCAAAGTCAAGTCTTGGATTATGTGGTTGCACCACTTGTGCAGGCTTTGCAAGAGATGCACATTCGTGATTTTGTGCATGGTGGCATCAGGCTTTCTAATTTATTTAAGGGGAATTTTGAGGCGAATGAGCCCAAGAAACTTGTTCTGGGAGATGCTCTGGCTACGCCGTCCTTATTTTTGCAGCCGCCTTTATATCTCACAATTGAGCGTGGTATGGCTAATCCTATGGGGCGTGGCAGGGGCTCACAGGCGGATGATATCTACGCTTTTGGCGTGGCATTGGCCTGTTTGTTGCGCAGTCATGACCCATTGGAGGGTAAAACGGACAGGGAAGTTATTTCTGAAAAGATCGAGCAGGGAAGTTATGCGGCGATTACAGGGAAGGATCGTTTTACCGGATCAATTCTGGAGCTTTTGAGAGGAACGTTGCATGATGATCCAACGCAGCGCTGGAGTGTTGCGGAAATTGTGGAATGGGCGGATGGTCGTCGTTTATCTCCTAAGCAGGCGGTTAAACAGATTAGATCTCCGCGTTCTTTGGATTTTGATGGCGGGAAATATTTTTACAAAAAAACGCTGGCGATGGATCTTGAGAATAATTTGCGTGAAACTGTGCGCATTTATGAAAGTGATGCACTGGAGCAATGGATTGTGCGTTCTTTGCAAGATGAGGAAGTTGAGCAGCGTTTTGAAACATTTCTGGCTGGATTTAGGGATCGTGAGGGCAGTAAGCCCAATTATGAAGACCGTTTGGTGTCTTACATGTCTATTGTGCTTGATCCGTCTGCTCCTATTCGATACAAGTCCCACCATTTGATGGGGGATGGTGTTGGAACAGCGCTGGCGAGTGCAATGCTTACGCATCGTGATTTAAATCCTTTTGTCGAGATGCTCTCCAATAATATTGTGACAGGGTGGCTGGGTGCGCAGTTCCAATCAACGTTCGATGTAGGGGCGCTGGTCTCCAGATGTGATGCTGCTCGTAATGCCTTGCGCCGGAATGAAATTGGTTCTGGCTTGGAACGCGTGGTTTACAGTTTATCTCCTGATTTGCATTGCTTAAGTGGTAATGTAGATGGCTATATTGTCTATGATTCAGAGACTTTACTGGCTGCTTTTGAAAAAAAATGTGAAGAAGGTAAGTTGCCCAAAAGATTTATAGATCGGCACTGTGCAGCCTTTTTGGTGGAACGGGATAACAAAGTCATTAATACGATGCTTTTCGAGATGTCCCAGCCGCACGAGTACAAATATATTATGGCAGACTTGCGATGTCTGGCTTCTATTCAATATCGCTATAAAACGCCAAAAACGCCACATTTGGCAAAGGCATTTCTGGATTTATTGTCCGTTGTTTTGGAGCGTTATCATGATCGTGATGTTCGTGAGTCAGTTGGAAAACAATTACAGAAATTCGCGGATGAAGGTGATTTGGTGAAGATGGCGAATGTTTTGGATAATCAGGATATAAAACGTAGGGACATTCGGGCTTTTCGCATGGCTTTGGGTGAATATAAGACTTTGAAGCTCGAGCATGAAGAGCTTGTCGGTAGATTAGAAAATAGGGATGCCTTTGTAAGGGGGGCTGGTCGAGAGGTTGCAGCTTATTTTTCTATTGTGTTAGGCGGGCTTGTTACGCTGTTGGTTGGTTTTTTATATATGGTGCAAACGCCATCGTTTTAATGGATTTTGGTTGCGGCAATGAGTGATGAAGTAAATAAGAAAAAAAAGAAACGCAGAAGAAAAAAAATCAGCACGCCTGTGTTTGTGCTGGGGGCTTGTTCTGCTGTGATGTCTGTAATGTTATTGCCGACAACTATTATTTTGCTTGTGGGGATGTTGCCGACGATTGCAGCTGTTTTTTCATCGCGGCGCGGGCGTCGATCTCAAGCTGTTTCTGTTGGTGCAATGAATTTTGCCGGGTGCTCTCCTTTTTTATTCCAGCTCTGGCTG
>JBFHFW010000067.1:0-6542 GCA_041583395.1 Alphaproteobacteria bacterium | reverse complement strand
TTGGGTTGAGGCAAATATAAGCTGTGTTGAAGGGGGTGTTTGGGGTCGTTGTTTCTATTTTTAAAAAAGCATGTCCGAAAACAGGCTCAAATGTAGCTATTGTCTTGAGCTGGCCGTCAATAGATCCGCAAGGGAGAGCGATTTCACCTATATGGGGAAGAGCATGGGTTAATTGGTATTCAATGCGTTCCTGTTGTTTTTTTGCAAGGGGGGTATTTAGCATAGACCAGACATGTCCAACTTTTGATGACATTATTTTCTCCTTTCCTGCGTTGTTTTTATCTTATGTAATCTACCGATTGTGTGTCAATAAAAACTCTCGAATATCGCTTTGGCTTTATCGAGGCTTTCGGTGTATTCGGCCTCGATATCGGATGAGGCTGTAATGCCGCCACCGGCGCTGAAGCTGACTGTGCCTTGCTCGAAGCTCAGCGTGCGGATGAGGATATTGCTGTCCATTGCGCCATTAAAGCCGATATAACCAATGCTGCCGCAATAGGCTCCACGGCGGGTGGGTTCAAGCTCTTCAATGATTTCCATGGCGCGAATTTTGGGTGCGCCGGTAATTGATCCACCGGGGAAGCAGTGTTTGAGCACATCAAGCGGAGTTATATCAGGCGCTAGCTCTCCGGTAATGGTGGAAACCAGATGATGGACGGAAGCAAAGCTTTCCAGCTTGCATAGCTCGGGGACTTTGATGCTTTTGGCTGTGCAGGTTTTGGAGAGATCATTGCGCAGCAAATCGACAATCATAATATTTTCGGCGCGGTCTTTTTCGCTGCTGATCAGCTCGTTCATTTGGCGTGTATTTTCATCTGCATCGGCGCAGACGGGGCGAGTGCCTTTGATCGGGCGGGTGGTGACGTGGTTGCCCGAGATGTGCAAGAAACGCTCGGGCGAGGCCGAGGATATTTGTACATTGCCCAAATTCATATAGGCCGCAAAGGGCGCGGGGTTATGGGCGCGGAGTTTGAGATAGTGCGCTGCCGGATCAAAGTTGGCAGGGATCGGTGCGCTGAAACGCTGCGCCAGATTGGCCTGGAAAATATCACCGTCCTTGATGTAGTTAATTACGCGCCCGATATTGGCTTTATATTGATCGGGCGGCACATCGGGTTCGAATGTTGTCATCTTGAGCGAAGCGAAAGATCCATGCCTGAGATCCTTCGGCTGTGCCTCAGGATGACATCCGAGTTTGTCGAGAAGTGCTTGTTGCTTATCTTTATTTGCATGACTAATCAGCCAGCCTTTACCCGCACGCAGGTCAAAGGCGAGCACCTGATCATAGATGCCGACAAACATATCGGGGATGGTTGTTGGTTTTGCGATATTCGGCAGGTTTTCAAGGCTGCGTCCCAGATCATAGCTAAAAAGACCGGCTGCTCCGCCTTGAAAAGGCGGGAGGTCAGGGATTGTCTCGTGCTTGGGGTAGAGTGCAAGGCGCTCCTGCAGGCGATCAAAATTCGAGCTGATAATTTCCACCGGATCACACATGACAAATGCATAGCGTCCATCAGGGTGGTGCGTATCCGCGCTATCCAGAAACAGCACATAGGGCTCATAGGCGAGAGCTTGGAAAGCAGTAAGCGGATCGGGGTTATTGAGGGGCGTTGCAGATACCATGTTTCTATTTGTGCCTGACAAATACTAAAAGGTCACTTTTTTTCTTGCCTGTCTATGTTTTACCCCCTATAAATCAAATTATGTTAAATTTAAATAGTGCGTTTGAACAACAGGATTTCCATGTGCGTTCGCCTGTTATCTGGGTGATTGGCGCAACACGTTCGTCTAAATCTAATGTTGCAAAAGGGATAACCGAGGATGGGCGTACGGCTTTGCATTTTCCTCCTGCCATATCGACCAGCGATTATTTCCGAGGGCGTTATGGGCAAAAGGATACATATTCCCGTGAGTTTGTTTTTAATCTATCTGCGTTTTCTGCGTCTTGTTTGCAAGATGATCCGGATTGTCAGGTTCAAAACTTAAGTGCCATGATTGAGGCTATGGACAGGATTTGCGTGATCGAGGGAGAGCGCAATCCCTATGAATTTTCAAAGCTGTATAACCCGCGCAAGGATATGGTGATTTTCCTGCATAACAAAGTGCAAGATACTTATGAAACAGCGATTGAACCCGGTATTGCCTGCATTGAACAAATGGTGCGTTGGGCTGTGGATGTAGGAACGGCGCCTCAGGATTCAGTCATCAAATATATTTTTGGTGATGATAAGCTGGTGATCAAGAGCTTTGATGCACAAAAAGGGCATTTTCCGGCTGAAGAGAAGATTGAAGGCGTTTTGCCCCGTAGCCAAGACAAGCGCTATCCTTGGATGGATGGCATTTTAACGCACGTGCAATCATATATAGCGTCTTATTATAAGATTGATCTTGATTGTCATGCCGAGGCCGAGTTTTTGGCAACGTGCGCGCCTGTTATAAAAACTCCCTGAGTTCTTTAAAGTTTATTGTTATAGAAATATTGACAGAGTTACATCTGTGATATAGAAAATAATTTTTTAGGAGGCTACAAGGTATTGCTATGGACGATAAAGATCAAGAAGACTTAGAAGGTAAGAAACAAAGTAAACAAGCCGAGATAGGTGTTTTTGCTAGTCTGGGTGTTTCTGGGCTTACTATGGCTGCTGGTTCTGCCGCTGGTGCTTGGGGAGCTATTATTGCACTAGTTTTTGCTGGGCCAGCTGCTGAGTATGAAGAAGGGGGTGGAGATTACGGGATGTCATTAGCGATAAGTTTTGCATCTGCCGCTTTTTCTATTGTAGGTCTAATCCATCATCAATTTATGCAGTCTGATGAAATGCAATTGCTGAAGGAGCAGTTGAATCAAGGTGTGGCTATATCAGAGGAAAAGGTTGAAAAAGGCATATCGATTTTGAAATCGGATGGTTGCCAATTCGTGAATGTTACAAAAAAAGATGATCATTACGTACTTCAGTGTACCCTATAACCCCCCGAATAACAGCACACGCCTCACCCAACCCACATTTGATGATCTCCGTTTCCGGTGGGAAAGCATCGTGCAGCCTTGAGGGCAGGGCGCTGTCGAGCATCACAAAGACGCCTTTATCATCATGTGCGCGGATCAGGCGCCCAAAGGCTTGCTTGAGCTTCAGGCGGGTGAGTGCTTCATCATATTGGCGACCACCAAATTCCTCACGGCGGGCTTTGTGCAAAATGGTCGGGCGCGGCCATGGCGTGCGGTCAAACAGGACGAGCCTTAGCGCATTTCCCGGTACATCGACGCCATCGCGCATGGCATCCGTACCGAGTAAGCAGGAGCGCTCATCCTCACGGAAGATATCAACGAGTGTACCGCTATCCATTTCATCGATATGCTGAGCATAAAGCGGGATATGATTTTCCTCCAGTTTTTGTGCGATCCGTCCATGCACGGCGCGCAGACGCGAGATAGCGGTGAAGAGGCCGAGTGCTCCGCCGCCGCTGGCTTCAAATAATGCACGCGTAGCGCCAGCCACTTGATCGAGGCTGTTTTTATTTACGTCATTGATGATGATAACTTTGGTTTGCTTGGCGTAATCAAAGGGCGAGGGCAGGGTGAGCTCTGTTGTATTGGGGTTTAGAAGTCGTGCCCCTGCGCGCGCGGTATCATTTAATGTGGCGCTGGTAATTGCCATGCCGTGCAAATGGGGCTTGATGGCTTCTGCGAAGGGCTGAATCGGGTTGATCCAGTGTCTGTAGAGGCCAACATCAATGGCGCGCCCATCTACGCGCTCAATCGCCAGCCAGTCCGTAAACGCGTCAGGTGTTTCACCATGCTCAAGGCTATCCAGCATCCCGATCCAGGCTTGCAGCATCATGGTCGCGCGGCGCTCAAGCGCTGTGGCAACGGCGTCCAGCCTGTTGCGTGTGTCGCTATCCATATGGCCTTCATCTTCGACCAGCTTTTTGGTGAATATTCGCGCCAGCCCTGCCATCGGTTTTTGTAGGTCTTTAAGCGCTTTTTTGAGGGCGCGGGCGGCTTCCAGCACATCATTTTCAAGTGGATGGGCAGGCGTTTCCAGTGAATAAGCACCATCACGATCGGGCGAACGCGCATAGGTTTGTTTATAAACCAGATGCAGGAAACTCTCCGTAGGGCCGGAGGGTAGAGAGTCCTTTAAGCGTCGTGTCCAGCCATCCGCGGTCAGGCATGTGGCTTCATGCATAATCCTTTGCAGCATCGCTTCGGCCTCTGTATCACCGGCGGCGAGGTCTTCAGCACGTTTGACCAGGCCACGTGCGCGGGAGGTGCGTTTGCCGCCCTCACCACCTAAAATCCAGCGGCGTAAGTCACGTGTCTCGATGGCGCTGAGATGCGCGGAAAAAGCGCTGTCGGCTGCATCAAATAAGTGGTGCCCTTCATCAAAGATATAGCGTTGCGGCATTTCTTCACCGGGGCCGGCAAGGGCAGAGGAAATCATGGCGAGCGCATGGTTGGCAATAACGATGCGGGCGTGTTTGGCTTTGCGGATCGAACGCTCGACAAAGCATTTATGATAGTGATCACAGGCGGAATAGATGCACTCCCCGCGCTTATCGGCAAGGCCTTGGGATGTATGAAAGCCCAGTAAACCTGTCAGCCAGCCGGGGTAGTCTGCTCCGCTGAGATCGCCATCTTTGGTGGCGGCCGCCCAGCGCGCCATGATTCCCGCACCAATGGCATGTTGGGGATTGCGGGATAGGGCTGCGGCGGCTGCGGTATCTTCAAGGTTCAGCAGGCAGAGGTAATTCTCCCGCCCCTTGCGCACGGCAACATGCGCCTCTTTGACCTCCGGTGTGGGATAGAGGCGGTCAAGCTCGCTATTGATTTGGCGCTGGAGGTTTTTGGTATAGGTCGAAATCCATACTGCGCCATCATTTTTTTCTGCCCAGACGCTCGCGGGGGCAAGGTAGCCCAGCGTTTTTCCCGTGCCTGTTCCGGCCTCGGCCAAAACGATATGGGGTTTATTTTCATCATGCAGGGGGGCAAAGGCTTCACCGATGGTGTGGGCATATTGCATTTGTGCCGGACGCTCTTCTGCGCCATGACCGCGTAATTGCGCAAGGCGCTCATCGATTTCTTCATGGCTGACCCCGTAATGGGAGGGCGGAGGAGGTGGCGCTTCTTCCGCCCATTCGGGGAGATGCCTCCAGATATTCATTGCCGTTTTGCCATTCACAGGCAGTTGTGGGTCATAAGTCTGACCAAGGGCGGCAAAGATAAAATCCGTCCATGGCCAGCCTTTGCCCTGCTGTCCCATAACGCTTGCGATATCGGCGGCGTTGGCGGTGTCGGTGAAGGGGTCTTTTTGTAAATCCTGAAGCAGGGCGCGGGTGATCTGGATCAAGGCAAGTGGGCTGTCCTCGAAGCTCTCGGGCGGGGTCAGGCCAAGGGCTTTGCTCACGCCGTGCGGGGTGGGAACACAAAATGTTGCGGGATGCGTAAAAGCAAAGAGTTCCAGCACATCAAAATGATAGAAATCACCGAAATTGAGCCGCGCCCGCGTATAAGGCGCATGGCAGACCAGCACGGATTGCCCTTCGATAGTGTGTGCGGCTTCCTCATGGCTGAGGATTTTAATCTCGCCTTCGGTTGTCAGGAGTGCAGCTTCGCGCGCATTGGCACACAGTGCCGGAATATCCGGTAAAGAAATGGCTGCTGGCTGTGGATGTGCGTTTGTGCTCATGGGGATAGTGTAGAGGCTATCTGCTTTTGAGACTACCATCATCGCCAAGTTTCACAGAGGTTTTTGACAAAGTAAATGTCTTTATATAAGATGTTTTTAATCTATTATTTTAATTTTTTACGGAGCGGTAATGTATGGCGTATGATGATGATGTATTGGGTGATCTTGCTGCAAAAGTTTCTGCGGCACGCCTTTCAGGGGCTTTTGTGTCGGCAGGTTATACGCCCAAGCTTGGTGATTCTTGCATTTCCGATCTGGGCTCTTTTTCTGAAAAGCTGAGCTTTGCATGGGGGCGTACAGTTTCTGTTGTGCAAACTCATTTGGAAAGTTTAGTTCCCAAGGGCCTTCAGTAATTCATCAGGCATGCTTTCTACATAAAGTGATTGCGATGGGAAGGCGAAGGATGTTCCAGCCTGATTTTCAACGATGTCTTTAATCACGCAAGCAAAGTCTTCTTTAATTTTCAGCCATTCGCCCCAATTTGTTGTCTTGGTAAAGCAGTAAACCAGGAATGTGATGGCGCTCTCGCCGAACTCATCCACGCGGACGAAGGTCGAGACTTCATCGGGGGAGGCGAAATCCTCGTTCTCCAAAATGTGTTTTTCAATGCCATCACGGATAATTTTGAGCTGATCCACGGAGGTGCTGTAGGTCACGCCAATGCTCCATTTAATGCGGCGATGGGTCATGCGGCTGAAGTTTGTCACAGCGCTATCACTGAGCGCGGCATTGGGCACATGGACAAGGGCTTTATCGAATTGTCGTACGGTGGTTGAGCGAAAGCCGATATCCTCGACCGTGCCTTCGACGATGCCTTCAACCTTGATCCAGTCTCCGCTGTGGTAGCGTTTTTCCGCG
>JBFHFW010000066.1:0-6598 GCA_041583395.1 Alphaproteobacteria bacterium | reverse complement strand
CTCATGCGGCGCATAAGAAAAGCTTTGTCCCTGCTGCAGCGCATAGCCGATGCAAAATGTCATCCACGCCATTGTCAAAAAGGTACACAGCCCATACAGCGCCTTTATTGTCCAGCTTACTTTGGTTTTAGAAACGGGAGCGCTCACCAGATCTTGCTCTAATATAGTGTCTTCTTGCTCAGGCGTGTCTGCTTTTTTCAGGTGCTGCGGAGGCACAGAAATTTTCAAAGAGCCCACCCCTGAAATACGCCCGCGCATTGCCTCGGTTCTCTCGGCACGAATATCTGTTGTCAGATCAGGGCTTTGCGATGTTTCATCGATTTGGAATTTATTTTTTGCTGTCAATTTCTCTGACATAGAAACAACCTTCCCGCAGCAAACGAGGCTGCGTTTTTGAATGAACAATAACTTTGAAAACAGCTTCAATACGCCACAATAACGCCTCTGGCTCAAGGCGTTATTTGGAGTTATTCACATGCAAGATTGATTATAAACTCATCAACCTAACGGCATTTTTTGATCTCGCCGGATTTTAGCTTTTCTTTGTAATCTTTTAGCTCGCGCTTGATCTCGGGCGCCAGAATAAAGAGCCCCAAAATATTGGGAATGGCCATTGAAAGCAGCATTGCATCGGTAAGGTCAATCAAATTCCCAAGCGAAGCAGAGCATCCGATAATCACAAAAAGGCAGTAAATCACCTTAAACGCCAATTCAATGCTGTCGCGTTCTCCGAACAGGAAGGTTACAGCCTTAAGGCCGTTATAAAACCATGCGATCAATGTTGAGTAAGCAAACAGGAACACAGCAAGCGCCAACACATAAGGGAACCAGCTGATACCGGATTCCAAAGCGCGAGACGTTAATGCTACGCCTTCAATACCGTTAGAATCCAAATGTGCGCCGGAAATCACTATTAGCAGCGCTGTGACCGTACACACAACAACCGTATCCAAAAAGGGCCCCAGCATAGACGCCATACCTTGTGTCACAGGTGTTTCAGAGCGTGCTGCCGCATAGATAATGCCGGCTGACCCTAAGCCTGCCTCATTGGAAAAGGCTGCGCGCTGCACACCCACCAGCAACGCCCCCATAATACCGCCGAAGCCTGCAGCAGGTGATAAGGCTTGAGTAAATATTTCTGCGAATGCCGCGGGAATATTGGCGTAATTTATACCAATCACCACAAGAGCCGCAGTGATATAAATCGCAGCCATGGCTGGTACCAAACGCGAGGCCACATTCGCAATCGATTTAATCCCGCCAATAATCACAGCGCCCACAAGGATTGAAAGGAAAATACCGAATATCCAGCCATGCCCTGCTAAAAAGCTGGCATCGCCACCCGTCGCATTAAGCACTTGTTTATAGGCTTGGTTGGCTTGGAACATATTGCCGCCACCAACAGCACCACCAATACAGCAGAGCGCAAACATCACACTCAGAACCGAGCCAAGAAACGGAATATTACGGTTATTCAGCCCGTCACGCAAATAATACATCGGCCCACCGGATATTCTTTCCGGATGATCTTCGGCATGGTGATAGCGGTATTTCACAGCCAATGTGACTTCGGCAAATTTGGTCGACATGGATAAAAACCCCATCACAACCATCCAGAATACTGCCCCTGCCCCACCAATGGATACGGCCACAGCCACACCGGCAATATTGCCGAGACCAACCGTACCGGACATCGACGTCATCAAGGCCTGCCATGAGCTAATCTGACCATCATCGGTATCATGCTCATATTTGCCAAGCGCAACATCAATACCATGCTTGAAATAGCGAAAATTCACAAACCCCAGATAAAGCGTGAAAAAGACAGCCGCAGAAAGTATCCAGACCAAAAGCAGCTTTACATCAATATCTGCCGTTAAAGGCACGCTATAGAAGATGATATCAAATGCTTTTGCCGAAATCGGCGCGAAGAAATCGTTAATGCTTTGGTCAATACTCATGAATAATTTACCTCTGTGATATTTTTAGCTCTGCAAAGCTAAGCACAAAGGCAGATTATTTCAAAATCCGGAGAGAAAAATCTTGTAAAGTTATCCACCACACACCGGATAAGACACCGGATGGGAAGGATAAATTGTGGCTGCCCATTGGCGCAATTTTGCCTGTTCCATCTCTAAAGCTTTGGGAATGCGCGGCGCATAGAGCGAGCAAAAAACATCGGGGCGCATTTTTGCGGAATCGGCAGAAATCTTGTTCGCGTAGCGTGTACGCAGGCTATTGAGATCGGCTTCTATATTTTTGCTACCCTGTGCTTCAAAGAACTTCATGAGGATTTGCTCATAGCTTGAAAAGAGATCGGCATTTTTGCCCGTAAAAGCTTTGTAATCCATATAAAGGTTATCACCGTGGCGCGCACCCATATGCTGGCAATTGAGGCCAATGACCATGAGCTCGGAATGAATGCGGATGCCCTGATCTGCCTCGGCCTCAAGCGCGGAATAGCAAGCCGAGGCCTGCGCAAAGGATGGCATAGCAATAACAAATAACAATAATAGAAAATATTTCATATGCTTATACTGCGGTTAATAAAGGCCGCCCTTCAAAATGCGCCAATAAATTCTCGACCACAATTTTGCCCATCTGTACGCGTGTTTCTATCGTGGCTGAACCGATATGCGGTGTCAGCACAACATTGTCCATGGTGAACAAAGCCTCAGGCACTTGGGGTTCATGCGCATAAACATCCAAACCCGCCCCTGCAATCGCACGGTTACTAAGCGCCCGCAGAAGATCATTTTCTTTAACTGTCGAGCCACGGGCAATATTGATCAGCATGCTATCGGGCCCTAAAGCCTCAAGCACCTCGTAGTTAATCAACCATTCGGTTTCTTTTCCGCCCGGACAGGTCAGCACCATAAAATCAACGGCGCGCGCCATAGCATGAAGATCGTCATAATAGCGGTAGGGCTGATCCAATTTTTCTCGCGGGCCAAAATAGCAAACATCCATATTAAAGGCTTTGGCGCGCTTTGCCACAGCCTGCCCAATGCGGCCGAGCCCGACGATGCCAAGTGTCTTGCCGCTAAGGCTACGCCCCAATGGCAATGGCCCTTGTTGGTGCCAGAGACCTGCGCGAATATAGGCATCGCCCTCTACCCCGCGACGTGCAAGGTTCAGCATGAGCATCATCGCCACATCCGCCGTATCATCGGTCAAAACATCGGGCGTGTTAGTGACCACAATACCACGTTCCTTGGCGGCCTTCATATCAATGTGATCAAGGCCGGCAGCCCCAATAGCAATCATTTCCAAATTCGGTAAAGCCTCGATCAATTGACGCGATACAGGCGTCAGGAAAGTTGTAATCGCACGGATCTCATGCGCATGCTCACGGATTGTGCGCTCGGGATCGGGTTTTTGTGGACGAATAACCTCGAAATACTCCTCAAGAAGCTCTAATTGCCCTTGGTGGCCGCGATCCATCGCTAATATTGCTTGCCTGATCATGTGCTTTCCTTTATTGATGCGTTCAAACGCCACGCAGGCTTCCGCCCTATCGGGCGAGCCGCAGTCGCGGCTACCAAGGGGTGTTTATAACAAACAAAATAGGTGCAGAAAAATAATGAGCGCAAAAGCCGATAAAAAGCTGTTTATAAAGACATGGGGCTGTCAGATGAATGTCTATGACACCAACCGCATGGCCGATATTTTGCGCCCGCTTGGCTATAGCACAACGGATACGGCTGAAGATGCGGATATGGTGATCCTCAACACCTGCCATATTCGTGAAAAAGCAACCGATAAGGTCTTTTCCGACCTCGGGCGCTTGAAAAAGTTCCGTGATGAGAAAGAAGAGCGTGGCGGCAAGATGCTGATGGCTGTGGCTGGCTGTGTTGCGCAGGCTGAAGGTGATTTTATCCTCGAGCGTGCGCCTTATGTCGATATGGTTTTTGGCCCCCAGACCTATCACGAGCTGCCTGAGATGGTGGCGAAAGCCATGGGTGATGAAGCGCGTGTTGTGAATACAGATTTCCCTGCAGAGAGTAAATTCGACTTCCTGCCCGAAGAGCATAAACCAGAGGGTGCGATGGCCTACCTCTCCATTCAAGAGGGCTGCGATAAGTTTTGTACTTTTTGTGTTGTGCCCTATACACGCGGATCGGAATACTCCCGCACAGTCACAGAAATTCTAGATGAAGCCAAGCGCCTCGTTGATCAGGGCGTGGTCGAAATCATTGTGCTGGGGCAAAATGTAAATGCATTTCATGGTGAAGGGCCAGATGGTAAAGTCTGGGGCTTGGCTCAGTTATTGATAGAACTCGATAAAATCGAAGGGCTCGAGCGTATTCGCTATACAACCTCCCACCCCCGCGATATGGATCAGGCTTTGATCGATGTGCATGCCCTGCCCAAAATGATGCCGTTTTTGCATTTGCCCGTACAAAGTGGATCGAACAAAATCCTCAAAGCCATGAACCGCAAACATGAACGTGATCTCTATTTTGATCTGATCGAACGCTTGCGCAAAGCCCGCCCTGATATTGCCTTTTCCTCGGATTTTATTGTCGGCTTCCCCGGTGAGAGCGAGCAAGATTTCGAAGATACCATGGATATGGTACGCCGCGTGAATTATGCGTCATGCTATTCCTTTAAATATAGCGCGCGCCCCGGAACACCTGCGGCCAATATGCCGAATTTGATCCATGATGCCATCGCGACAGAGCGCTTGGCACGCCTGCAGGGCTTGCTTAATGAACAACAAGCCGCCTTTAATGCGAAATGTGTGGGTATGACCTTACCCGTTTTGATGGATCGTAAGGGTAAGCATGATGGGCAGATTGTCGGGCGCTCTCCCTACTTCCAATCAGTCTTTGTTGAAGGCAATGATCGCCTGCTCAACACCATCGTTGATATCAAAATCACCGATGGATTTGAGAAATCCCTTACGGGCGAGATCATTACAAGCGAACAAATTAGCAAACAGAGCTTTAAAAAAAATGATGCTCACTTAATCTCGTAAACGTCAAATTCTATATGGTGTTTTGCGCTCGTCTGATTTGCTATTACAACAACAGCTTCAGCAAATGCTGCACGAATTTGAATGGGCGTAAAAGTAACCTCTGTCGTTGCTAGATGCATATCAATTGCATGCATTCTCTGTTCCCCAACTAGAGCGGGCATAACAGTCGCCAGTTTAGACAAAGCGTCCAGTACTCTAGATCTGAAAAGTGAGGTAATACCTAAATCCGGTGGCACCGTATCTCGCGCAACTAACTGTATCGTTATTTCATCCTCTGATGATCCAAGCTGTATACGCGATTTTGGCTCCATGGCATCTCCTTATGTGTGTATATAAAGATGGTAATATAAAGAGAATATGCCTGACAAGAAAATAATGTATGTGAAATAAAGTAGAATAAAAACAGTATTTTGCGCTATAATGAACTTATAGGTTCAGCAACACAAGGTATATGCATTTTTGACCGAGCATTTAAATATCGAATTTCACGATAAAAAACTGGTTCCTTTGCTTTTCGGTGAGCACAATGCGCATATCACTTACCTTGAAAAACAGCTGAATATCCTCATTGCCGACCGCGGTTCCCAGCTTATTTTGCAGGGCAATCCCAAGAATATTAAACTCGCTGATCAAGTCCTGCATTCTTTGTGGGAACAGCTACAAAAAGGACGCAGCATTGATTTCCCCGAAATTGATGCTGCATTACGCTTTGCCAGCAGCAGCGCCATATCCGAAAGGAGACGTAAAAAAATGTCCAGCACCCAAAGCGATTCTGAGATTGTGATCAAAACAAAACATAAAAGTATTTCACCCCGTACGCCCAATCAGGCCAAGTATATTAAATCCATTATGGATCACGAAATGGTCTTCGGCATAGGCCCTGCGGGGACGGGAAAGACTTATCTGGCCGTGGCGATGGCTGTCTCCATGTTTTTACAAGGTGAGGTTGAGCGCCTGATCTTTACGCGCCCCGCGGTAGAGGCCGGAGAAAATCTTGGCTTTTTGCCCGGTGATATGCAGGAAAAAGTCGATCCTTATGTACGACCGATCTATGACGCGCTCCATGATATGCTGCCGATGGATTTCTTACTGAAGAAAATGGCTGCCGGTGATATCGAGGTTGCACCGCTGGCTTTCATGCGCGGACGCACATTGCAAAATGCCTTTGTTATTCTGGATGAGGCACAAAATACCACAAGTATGCAGATGAAAATGTTTCTGACACGGATGGGCGAAAGCTCCCGCATGGTGATTACCGGCGATCCGACCCAAATTGATTTGCCACACGGACAAAAATCAGGCTTGCACGAGGCCTGCGATATCCTTAACACTATTGATGAGATCGCATTCCACAAATTCACCCATGAAGACGTTGTGCGCCACAAACTGGTAGGAAAGATCATACGCGCTTATGACCGTCACCATTGATATATCATGCGAATCCAATGATTGGCCGAAGGATTGCGTTAACTTTGATGCCATCATTGCTTCTGCCTTGCAGGAAATCGGCTTTCAGCAAGAAACAGAGCTTAGCCTTGTGCTTGCCGATGATGATTTTGTGCAAAATTTAAATCGTGAATATCGCGGTAAAGACAAGCCTACCAATATCCTGTCTTT
>JBFHFW010000065.1:0-6694 GCA_041583395.1 Alphaproteobacteria bacterium | reverse complement strand
ACCAAATGCGATAATAAGGAACACGCCTGTCAAAGCGAAAGCCAGCCATACGATCAGGGAGTGTCGTGTTTTGGCCGATTGCGCCCGCATTTCTGCGATTGACTCCATTACTGTAGCAACTTGATTGAGATCAGACAAGCTTGCAAGCTCCATTCTCTCATTACGGCGCAAAGGCTCACGGTCAAGCGCCGCACCTAAAGAGACACCACGCCCCAGATCTTGCAGGGAATCCTCCCAATACTGCGCCACTTCCGGTGCACCGGAGGCATCAGCGGATTGTTCAAGCGTATCGGTAATCGGCACAAGCCCCACCAACATACGCGCAGCCGCAGCCATAGAATCAGAAAAGGACAAGTCTCGCAAATAGGCTCCGATCAAAGGAATTTTGCGCACAAGCCTTGCCGTTGGCCAATCCTTCTTACCGCGGTTTATAAAGAAAGAAAAAACACACCAACACATAAAAATACCCAGTCCCACGGAAATCCATATCAGAAAATCCCAGACCAATTCCAAACGCCCGGTCACGATAATAAATTTTTCAAGCTCTTCAGGATCAGACGGCTGGTTTTCATGGAACCATTCCAAAACCATATCCTTTGCACCCCAAAGGGCTGTCACAATAGAGAACACATCAAAGCCCAACCACCCCAAAGTTCCGGTAATCGCACGCGCGTTTTTCTTCTTTTGCGTAATAGAGTGGATCGCGTGCGGGATACCATCAATCAGGCGGTTTGCACGCTCCGAGCCTGCTAAAATAGCAATGGTTCCGTGATCAAAAATATTCAATGCTTTGAGCGCATCAATAACCCCGAGACCTCTTGCTAACGCTTCACGTGCAGGAGCCAAAATATTCTGACGGCGGGGATTTTCCTCGGCCTGAATAATCCGCCATAATGCTACACCCGGCGATGTCGAGATCGAACGAAACTGAATTCCGCGTAAAAGCTGTACCTGCCACCACGTTGAACGCGCCAACAAACGCTCGATCGGAGAACGCGTATGCGCACGAATGGACAACACATAGCCGCCCTTTTTACTGACTGCCTCGCGTACATCTTCGGGTGCGGGGAGATAAAAAGATTCCGTGGCCGTTTTAGGCCCGCGGCGTGTTTCATATACAACTTCGGCAATCCATTGCTGCATGGCAAATCACTTTACTCCAGAGTCAGTTCTATTAAACGGTAACCCAACCAGCTTATTCCTCGAGATAGGAGAGCGCTGCTTTAGGATCCACCAAACCACTTTCCACCAGATCCACCAAACCCTCGCGGCGTGTATGAACAACAACACCCCTTTTTCCAATGATATCATTTACATTACCGATCAGCGCCTCATAAATCTCGTTACGCTCGGCAGGCCCTGTCGTGATCATCAAAGCATCAAGCAATAATGTCCGCCCGGAAATCCCTGTACGGTTACACAAATCACAACCACTCGTATTGTGGCTTTTAACCTTTTGCTCGGGCGTAATCCCGAATGCCTCAATTCCCTCCGGCTCTAAAACCTCTTGCGCTGTTGTTGAATGCGCGCAGCCTTGACACAATGTTCGCACCAAGCGCTGATTCAGTATAGCGCGAACTTGTTGCGAAAGTGTAAATGTCGATGAACGCTCACGCTCATGCGGCATCAAGGAACGCAGGCGCTCGAATGTTTGAAGTGCAGTGTCGGCGTGAATTGTTGAAATCACTGTGTGTCCAGATTCTGCCGCCCGCAAAGATGTCTCCACCGTGGCCGCATCCCGCATCTCACCAATGACGATATAATCGGGATCATGGCGCATCGCCGCACGAATGAGATCGGCAAACTCACCCCCTTCCATACCGGAGCGCACCTGCCACTGCGTTGCATAGCGCAGCTCATATTCAATCGGATCTTCAATGGTTAAAACATGGCGGCGGCGGCGGTCAATTTGCTGCACGCAGGCATAAAGCGTTGTTGTCTTACCCGAACCCGTGGGACCGGACAACACGATCATACCACCCCCACCTTTAATTTCCGGCGAGAGCAACCGCGAGAGATACTCACCCACATCCTCATGACGCGAGAATAACTCGTCAAAGCCTTTCAAAGCCGCACGGTCAAGCATACGCAGCGTCAGCTTTTCACCATCTTGCGCATGCGGGCCAGCGGCCACACGCACGTCGATCGAACGCCCTTGCCACATGAAACCAAAACGTCCGTCTTTGGGCGTTACGCGGTCACCAAAGTTCAATCCCGCATCCCGTTTAATCAAGGTTGTTAAACGCGCCATCGCATCGGAGGGCAAAAGATGCATCGGGATCAAATCACCATCAATGCGATATTGAATCCAGTTGGGTGTATCTACATTATTATCCTGCAGCAAGTGAATATCAGAAGAGCGCATTTGCAAGGACTCAGCCAGCATATCGCGTAAAAACTGGTTCAGGAGCAAACCATTATCACTATCCCCCAGCCATAAGGCCAGAGTCTTCTCACACCGGTCAGCCGAAAGATCGTGAACGGAACGTAGCGTTTCTATAAGCTCGCCACGATCCCAAACCTCGACTTCTACGCGCTCCACCAATAAACCAGAGCGGCGTGCCGTTGACATCAAGCTCTCGATCTGACGATCCTTTAAATCGTGCAGAGGCGCGATATGCAACACGCCATCACGCAAACCAATCAAATGGATACTCAAAGGAAGCCACGTCTGCACCGGCAAGATAGAGCGTAGCTGGTCTCCTGTCGCACGATCTTTGACACCCTCTTCCTCCACATCAGAAACAGCAATAGCGCCCGCCATATCCAAAAGCTGCTCGGTCGAGCGTGCAACACCTTGCTCCATCAGCATCGAGCGTTCACGCTGCACCATATCCAAATAACGCTCACGGCCCTCGGATGAGCGCGCTTTATTTTTCGGCGGGCTTATTTGTTTCGTTGTTGGCGCATCAGACATAATTACTCACCTGTAGAGGCAACAGCGGTTGTAGATGTTGTGCTAATTGCCGATAAAGAGCGATCGAAGAGCAAAAGAACTCGCTGATCCTGGTGTAAAAACTCTATTCCATTTTTCTGGATAACCACGTACCAAGGCACACCACCGACAACCGTATCTTCTCCGTTAAAGACAATGCGGCTACCGCCCGGACCATTAATAATCGCACGGGAGGGCGAAAATGATGTGATTTTATATCCACCCAACACGCTGGAAAGGTTTGTTATGCCGCTTGTATCCACGGATAAGACCTTAGACCCCGGCGATACAATCGTTGTTGCTGCTTGCCCTTGCCGCGTCTCCGAAGATGTTCCGGTTTCTCCGTACCCGGAGCCAACGACAATGGCTTTTTGATCTTGAGAGACTGCTGCCGCAGCAACACCACGCACCGGTAGGACAAGCACACCACGGGCACCGTCATGCAAAATTTGCACATCATCAAACAAGTTACCAATTCGCGTTGGCGACCATGTCAGCGTTAATGGACAAGCTTCCACAGGCTGCAAAATCATATCAGCAGCACAGCCACCATCTTTAAAATCAAGACCGTTATCCGTTCCTGAAATCTGAATATTTTTAAGCTTTAAAGGTGAATCACCCGCATTAACCAGCGAAACTGTCATTGTAGAGGCTGTATTGATGTCCTCGCCAAAATTAATCTCTTGTTGGGATGAAACAAGAAGCCCCTTACCCGGAATGGCTGATGGAAAGATCTCGGCCTCACTGACAATACCCGGATCATATTCCCCTTCCAAAGGCACACTGGATAAACCTGCAGGCCCACTATGCTTAACAACCAACACGCCGGATGAACGCCCCTTAAGCTTTGGTGACCAAGAAACAATAGCAATACAGGCCTGTCCAGCCTCCAGTTTTTTACATTCTGTTTTCAGCTCATATCCTGATTGCTCACCTGCATCGATATAAATATCGGATAGCTCCAGAGGCACAGATGTTGTATTGCGCAAAATAATAGGCTCAACCAAAGTCTGGCTATCACTGAGCGTACCAAAATCCAGTTCTGCCGGGATTGTTTCAATATCGCTACTCAATGTACTTGCCAAATCACCTGTTGCTTCAACCTGACCGGATACTGCCGAGGTTACCAAACGTGAACGCCCACTATGGGACATCAAGGCCTCAACACGCCAAGCACCCGGTTGCAATCCCTTAACGGACAAAGCAATTGCGCACTCTGCCTCGGGCGGCAAGGGGCCATCCTGACATTGATTTAAAGAAACATTCGCAGACACGGTTGAGGAAGGATAAAGACGGATCAATCCTGTTTGCAATGGCAAGCCGCTCTCATTGCGGAACCTGACAACAACCTGCGCGGTCGCACCTACAGGAATAATACCACCATCGACAGAAGCCTCGGCTGGCACAAGACCGCCTCCTCCTCCCGAGACGCGATTAGCACCCGGATCACCAAAGCTCGAATAGGGTTGCGCAGCCACTTCACCTGCAAGCGCACCGCCCACAGAGCCAAGCATCAGAAGAGACGCCACGCATCCCATCCCCATATATCGTCTAAGCATTTTCATAATCATACTAAAAACTGGGTGATTCCCCCAAAAAGAATATTTCAATGTTTATTGTAACACAAAAATATTAATCCACAAAATACTTATCCACAGGTTAAAAATCCAGTGTCAGCAAGGGATAGAGCGAAAATATTTTATTGCGCGGGATTTAAATCAACTGGCAAGAGGGATGTTTCGGGGAAAGATGATTCGGAAGAAAAATGCCCCTGAGGCTCCGCATCGAGCGGGTTAAGAATACCCGATTCCTGCGGGAGATTTCCTCTATCCGAAGTATAAACAACAACACGCGGACGCATCAGGAAAACAAGCTCATCATTTGAAACACTAACCTCTCTGGAGGTTGGAATAATAGGCTCTGCAAAGCCAGGGCCTTCACGATCCAACTGATCATTTTCACGCACTAAACCGGCAATCAACAAGGAATCCCCTGGGCGAATACGAACCTGCGTAGAAAGATCACGATCTGTTGTCTCGGGAAGCTGTAAGACCGTACCATCTGCGTCAAACTCCTGAAAACGGCGGAATTCCTGAAGCGCAATATCGATCGTTCCATAAATTGTCGCACGATCCCACGCACTGGCAATCGTCAGCGTAAAGCCCGTATCAACCGAATCAGTTTCGGTGGACACCGTTGTCTCCCCGTTATCTGTTGTCCGCGACAGTGCAGAAACATAGTTCACAGTCTCCGCCACACGCAATGTTGCTTCAGAACCGGACAACATCGTGATTTGCGGCTGGGAAATCGTTTTAACGGCACCATATGTTGAAATAAATTCAAACACCTGATCCGGGCCAACCGATGCAGGCCCCTTTGTTGGCAAGCCGATGCTAATCGGTGTAAAGTCCGCACCAACACTGCCCGTTACATCAATACCGATATTATATTGACCAACATTTGTAAGTTTTTGCCAATCAATACCCGAGCTATTAGCACTATCGAGGGACACTTCCCAGATATAAGCTTCAAACACAATCAAAGCCGTATTCGAACGGATACGCTGGAAGTAGCGCTCGGCCATTTTCGCCGTGCGGTGTGTTGCCTCATAAATAATGGTGCGTGTTGCCTCTTCCGAGATCGGTGTCGCACCGGTAATTGCGCCAAGCCCCGTTGACAGCGCCTCGAGAATATCGGTCTCTCCACCAATCGGTGGCACAGTCACGGTAAATACCTGCTTATCCTTAATGACCATCAAACCGTCTTCATAAGCGCAATACAAATCCGCCAGACCGCATATCTTTTCGACCACCTTATCCAGCGGACCGCGCAAATTCGCCACCGTTACGGTGCGGGTTAGCCCTTCATCTGTTTCAAAAGCCAGAGGGATCTCATAATCAGAAAGCAAAAGCTGCAAAGCGCCTGCCAAAGTTTCAGAGCGCAATTCAAACGGCCCAACTACTTCTGTCGGAAGCCTCGAACCTGTTGCAGCCTCAGGCACCAGCACATCGCTACCCAATGGCAGATAAATCACACTATCGGGTTTTTCATTCACGGCCTCCGGACGCTTATTTGCCAAAGCAGGGGATGGAATATCGGCATGACGCGCCCCAGGCGCTTTGGACTGCGCACAAGACAACAGCATCAGCGAAGACACTACCATCAACGCCAAAACAGGTAATCCTGTCACATATCTTTCTATTTTTTTATTGCTTATCATGCCTTGCGATCATTTACTTTCATGATGCGTTCAACCATCTTGACTAATCTCTCACGTTGGACGGGCTTCATCAAGACCGCAGTTACATCCCACTTTCCTGCCTCATGCAAAAGATCTGCCGTATCATCGCCCGTAACGAGTATCACTGGTAAATCCAAATTCATGCCACGCGTCATGCGAATAAATTCAAACCCGTCAATCGGATCCATGCGCACATCAACAACGGCCAATGCGATAGAACCCTTGGCCTCTTCGACCTTATCAATCGCTTCCCGACCATCTGTGGCCTCGATAATATTGTAGCTTGCATCACTCAAAAAACTGACAATTTGCATCCGCACAAAGTCATTATCCTCGACCACAAGTATCGTTTTTTTATCGGTCATTGTACCCAATTCATATATTCAGAAATATTGTGGACAACTGAAACGCTCCCACTTTCATATGTCAGCTTAATGCAAATCCTGCAAAAAAAACAGAGGGGAATTGTGTGTTCTTTTTTTTATGCTAGATTGAGGACATGTTGGCATTTGCTCCTT
>JBFHFW010000064.1:0-6768 GCA_041583395.1 Alphaproteobacteria bacterium | reverse complement strand
CTTTGGCTTGCCGGATGTGGCAAAGTTACAAGAGCGTGCAATGGATGGGCTGGAGCAACAGTTGCGGGAAAACATCAAGGCGATGGATCCCGAGGCAATGATGAAAACATGGCTGCCCAATGCGATGCAAAGTTGGGGCGAGATCCAGCGCATGTGGCAGGGTGGTGCGGCCAATAGCGAGAATGCCGATACAGGCGCAGGTTCGGCTGCTGATAAAGCGCGCACCAAGCGTTAACTTCTCTAGTTTTTTTAGAGTTTGTCGTCATTGCAAGAAGGCAAGGCCGACGAAGCAATCTCCCGATTGCTCGGTGGTTTTCTGGATTGCTTCGTGATGCTCGCAATGACAGACATTCTGTATGAAATATATAATTGCTTTGTTCCGCTTGGCGCAGTACCTTCAGCGCTATGAGTGGTGGCGATACAATTTTTGCGCTGGCGAGTCCAGCTGGTCGGTCAGGGGTGGCTGTGGTGCGCGTGTCTGGTTCGTGTGCCTTGGAGTCCGCGGCTTCGTTAACCCCTGCCCCCTTGATTCCACGCATGGCGTCTTTGCGGACATTGCGTTCACCGTTTGATGGTTCGGTGATTGATAAAGCGCTTGTGTTGGCGTTTGAAGCGCCTGCCAGTTTTACCGGTGAGCATGTGGTGGAATATCATCTTCATGGTGGGCGCGCGGTAATTGCGTCTTTGCTTGATGTATTGGGCGCGCAAAAGGGGCATCGCATGGCCGAGCCCGGTGAATTTACCCGCCGCGGGTTCGAGAACGGCAAAATGGATCTGACAGAAGCCGAGGCCGTGGCAGATTTGATTGACGCAGAGACGGCTGCACAGAAATCCCAAGCCTTGGCGCAGATGGGTGGAGTGCTTTCCGATCTTTATAATGGCTGGACGCAGCGCTTGAAAAAAGCACTCGCGCATGTTGAGGCCGATCTTGAATTTCCCGATGAAGACATGCCCGAAGGCATCGCACCCGAAGTGATGCAGGCCGTAGAGTCCATGCGGTCGGAAATTGCCGCGCATCTTAATGACGGGCGGCGGGGCGAGCGATTGCGCGATGGTTTGCAGGTCGTGGTAATTGGTGCGCCGAATGCGGGGAAATCCTCGCTGGTCAATGCGCTGGCGCAGCGCGATGTGGCGATTGTCTCCGACATGGCGGGGACAACGCGTGATGTGATCGAAGTTCATTTGGATCTCGGCGGGTTTCCGGTGATTTTAGCGGATACAGCGGGTTTGCGGCCGGATCAAATTGGCTCTGAAGGCCATGACAGTATTGAAAGCGAGGGCATTCGCCGTGCCTTGGAGCGTGCGGAGAACGCTGATCTCAAAATTCTGCTCTTTGATGCAAGTGAGGCAGAGCAGGATAAGCACACATTAGCGCTGGCGGGGGATGATGCGCTCGTGGTGCTCAATAAATGTGATGGCGTGCGCAAAGCCCCTGCGCTGGAAGGTGCCTTGGAAATTTCAGCAAAAAGCGGTGCGGGGTTAGGGGATTTGATTGCCGCCCTGACCACGCGTATTGATAATCTTATCGGCAACCGCGAGACCCCTTCTCTCACCCGTGCGCGTCATCGTCATGCTTTGATCGAAGCGCTTGAGTCCTTAAGCCGCTCCCAAAACGCGCCCTTGCCCGAACTTATGGCCGAAGATTTGCGCCTTGCCATCCGCTCGCTCGGGCGCATTACCGGCAAAGTCGATGTTGAAGATTTGATGGACGTGATCTTTAAAGATTTTTGTATCGGGAAATAGGGCTTTTAGCTTATGAATATGATCGTGTCTGTCACAGATTTTAATTGTTTAAGGAGTTTTGTGGAGCTTATTGATGGAGAAATTGACAAAGTAACTGCTCATATCATTCTTTATAAGAATGAAGATAAATGTGATTACGGCGAGTACTTTATTGGCCTTGGTTTTGTTGCATTTCAGCGATATATAGCACCGGTTTATCCTTATATGGGTCTTGGAAAAGAAGAGGCTTTAGATGTCGGCTCGTTTGTTTCAAAAGATTTAAGCCTTGCCAGAGCCTTACATGTGGGCGCTAATTATTGGAAGCATGAACCGGAGTGGCCTTTTGTTAATGGCGTTTTTGTCTTAAGAGATTTTGATGGCTTAGATCGCTTAGCGCAGAACACGGTAAAAAATATTGAAAAACTTACGCCTTGGGCTGATTACACACTTGCTAATTTATTGGCGGGTATTTTAGGCAGCTTTAAATTTTCTGCTGATCTGTCTTTTTCACCTTTATTACCTAAGGTACAGGAATGGACTCATGGGCTTCAGTCTTTGTCTGCTCCCTTATAAAGTTTCAAGAGTCCGTATGGTCGGGCGCGAATTTTCTCGCTTTTTTGTGGGAATGGCGTTATAAACGGCGCGCTATGAAAGATTTTATCGAAAGTTTCGATGTTATTGTTGTGGGCGGTGGTCACGCGGGGTGTGAGGCTGCGGCTTCTGCTGCGCGCACGGGTGCAAAAACCGCGCTTTTAACACATAAGCTTTCGACCATTGGTGTGATGAGCTGTAACCCGGCGATTGGCGGTTTGGGCAAAGGCCATTTGGTGCGCGAGATTGATGCGCTTGACGGGGTGATGGGGCGTGTTATTGACCGTTCCGGTATTCAGTTCCGGATGTTGAATGCCTCGAAAGGGCCCGCCGTAAGGGGGCCGCGCGCGCAGGCTGATCGCAAGCTCTATCGTGAGGCGATGCAGGAGATTTTGGGGGATTATCCCAATCTTACTTTGGTTGAGGCAGGCGTTGAAGATCTCATTCTTGATGAGGCTGGAGGCGTTTGCGGTGTTGAAGCTGCAGACGGCCGTCAGTTTGGCTGCAAGTCCTTGGTTCTAACCACGGGAACGTTTTTGCGGGGTATGATCCACCGTGGGGAAGAGCAGAGTCCGGCTGGTCGGGTGGGGGATGCGCCTGCCGTGGGGTTGGCGGAAACGCTTGAAAAACTTGAATTTCCTTTGGGGCGTTTGAAAACGGGGACGCCTGCGCGGCTTAATGGCAAGACAATTGATTGGGCGGTGTGTGAGGAACAACTAGGCGATACGCCCGTGCAGCCTTTTTCTTATCTCAATGATAAAATCGATGTGCCGCAAATTCCTTGTCACATTACTTATACTAACGAAAAAACCCATGACATTATTCGCGAAAATATCGGACGTTCGGCGATGTATTCGGGGAATATCACGGGAACGGGGCCGCGCTATTGTCCCTCGATCGAGGATAAAGTTACGCGCTTTGCCGATAAGACCCGCCATCAGGTCTTTTTGGAGCCTGAGGGGCTGTATGATGATACGGTGTATCCGAATGGAATTTCGACCTCTTTGCCGGTGGATGTGCAGGATGACTATATTCGTTCTATCAAGGGGCTCGAGAATGTCGAGATTCTTGAGTACGGGTATGCGATTGAATATGACTATGTTGATCCGCGCGCATTGAAGGCGACTTTGGAAACCAAGCAACTGCCGGGGCTGTTTCTGGCGGGGCAGATCAATGGCACAACGGGCTATGAAGAGGCCGGTGCGCAAGGCCTGATGGCAGGGGTGAATGCAGCGCTTCAGGCTATAAATATGCGCGATGCAGCGGCTTTTGATTCGAATGTTTCACGTGAAACATCACCTGTTTTTACCCTTGATCGGGCAGAGGCCTATATTGGTGTTTTGATCGATGATCTCATCACGCGCGGAGCGCCCGAGCCCTATCGGATGTTTACATCACGCGCTGAATATCGCTTGCGTTTGCGCGCTGATAATGCAGATCAGCGTTTAACTATGCGCGGGATTGAAATGGGTTGTGTCGGTGATGAGCGTGCAGATGTTTGGCAGGAAAAAGCCCGTTTATTAGAAGCGGCGCGGAATTTTGTAACGCAAACCAGTGCCACACCGAATGAATTGGCGCAGGCTGGGATTGCGGTAAATAAGGATGGTGTGCGCCGTTCCATTTTGGATCTTTTGGCTTATCCGCAGATTGGGTGGAGCGATCTGGCGGCATTGTGGCCTGAAATGAACAATATGCGCGCTGATGTGCGTGAGCAAATCGAATATGATGCGCTTTATGCAGGCTATATGGAGCGTCATGAGGCCGATATTGCCGCTTTCCGCAAAGACGAGGCATTGGCGTTGCCTGCGGATCTGGATTATAGTGCGGTCGGGTCTTTGTCGAATGAGGTGCGGCAAAAATTGGAGCAGGCGCAACCCGTGACTTTGGGTGCGGCGTCGCGTATTCCCGGTGTTACACCGGCGGCGCTTGTGGCCTTGTTGCGGCATGTGAAGCGGGGCGACGCGCCGCGTAAAAACGCAAAAGGCGTGCGCGATGTCGCTTGAGGCTCTTTGCGATGAATTTTGTGCATGTTTCGATGTTTCACGTGAATCATTCGGGAATCTGGAAATTTATCACGCGCTTTTGTTGAAATGGCAAAAGACCATTAATCTGGTGTCGCCGAAAACCCTACCGGAGGTTTGGGATCGGCATTTTGTTGATTCGGCACAAATTGTTAAACATATCCCCGCAGGTGTGACGCGCGTTGTTGATTTGGGGTCAGGTGGTGGTTTCCCTTCTTTAGTGCTGGCGATTTTGCGTCCCGATCTGGAGGTGCATGCCATCGAATCTGATGAGCGAAAGGCGCAATTCTTGCGACGTGTTTCACGTGAAACATCTGCCGGTTTACAGGTGCATAATGCGCGTGTAGAGGCCGTTATCGGCGATTTAGCGCCTGATTTGGTCACTGCACGAGCCTTTGCTTCTTTGAGCGATATTTTGGGTTATTGCGCGCCATTGTTTCACGTGAATCATTGTGATGTGCCGCTTTTGCTGATGAAGGGGCGCGGGGTTGTTGAGGAAATTACCGCGGCACAAGAAAATTATGATTTTGATGCGCAGACCTTCCCCAGTATTACCGATCCCGAGGCCTCTCTTCTTTATATAAAGGCTGTGCAAAAACGCCCTTGAATGCTTGCGCTTTTGAAGGGAATCGGTGCATAGTAAAGTCCTTCAAAGGATATATGATATGAAACGCACGTATAAGATTTCTCAGGCTACAGGTGTCTCTTTATCCCGTCCGCGGTTGCTGGCGGTGGCTAATCAAAAAGGCGGGGTTGGCAAGACAACAACGGCTGTTAATTTGGCGACGGCACTGTGCGCGGTTGGCAAGAAAATACTATTGCTCGATCTTGATCCGCAGGGTAATGCGTCAACGGGGCTTGGCGTGAAGCGTTCTCTCGTGCGGGAAAGTGCTTATGATGTGCTGTTTGATGAAGCCTCTTTGGTTGACGCGGCGGTGGAAACAAAAGTGCCTGGTTTGTCTGTGGTGCCCTCCTCTATTCACCTATCAGGTGCGGAGATCGAGCTTGTGAATGCGCCGGAGCGCGAGTTTCGCCTCAAAAAAGCACTGCATAGCGCTTTGCCTTATGATTATGTGATTGTTGATTGCCCGCCATCTTTGAATTTACTGACTTTGAATGCGCTTGTCGCGGTGGATTCGGTCGTAGTGCCGCTGCAATGCGAGTTTTATGCTCTTGAGGGGCTTTCGCAATTAACAAAGACGATTGAGCGTGTGCGCGGGCGCTTTAATCCGGATCTGGATATTCATGGCGTGGTGCTGACGATGTTTGACCGCCGCAATAATTTGTCGGCGATGGTCGAGGCCGATGTGCGGGCGCATTTCGGAGATAAAGTTTTTAAGACGGTTATCCCGCGTAATGTGCGCCTGTCCGAGGCACCTTCTTATGGTCTTCCGGCGATTGTCTACGATATGCGTTGTGCAGGGGCACAGGCTTATATCAAGCTGGCGGGTGAGTTGATCAAGCGTGAGCGCGAATATTTAAGAAAGGCAGCATAGGCATGAGTGATGATCTTCCAAATCCCAAGGCGCGTGGTCTCGGGCGCGGTTTAAATGCATTATTTGATGATGAGGAAGAGGCGCTAG
This sequence comes from Alphaproteobacteria bacterium, assembly GCA_041583395.1. Taxonomy (GTDB): domain Bacteria; phylum Pseudomonadota; class Alphaproteobacteria; order Micavibrionales; family Micavibrionaceae; genus UBA6929. The sequence goes on along the minus strand of JBFHFW010000064.1, from coordinate 851 downwards.
CCGTCGCAGACAACGATTCTGTGGCTGTTGCTGCCGAGCCTGCTGCTTCCGGTGGCGGTTCGGGGCGCCAAGCTCTGGGTATAGAGCTTCTTTCTGCGGGCTTTGCCCAGCCGCGGCAAAGCTTTAACGATGATAGCATTGCGCAGCTAGCGGAATCGATTAAGGCGCACGGGCTTTTGCAGCCGATTTTGGTGCGCCCGCATCCCGCAGCTGAAGGGCAATACGAGATTATCGCGGGGGAGCGTCGTTGGCGCGCTGCACAGCGGGCGCAGCTTCATGAAGTGCCTGTCATTATCCGCGAGATGGAAGATGCGCATGCACTTGAGATTGCGCTTATCGAAAATTTGCAGCGTGAAGATCTTAATCCCGTTGACGAAGCGCAGGGCTATAAGCGTTTGATGGAGGAATATTCCCATACGCAGGCACAATTGGCCGAGGCTTTGGGCAAGAGCCGTTCGCATATTGCGAATATGACGCGGCTCTTGACGTTGTCCGGCGGGGCTTTGGGCTGTTTGGAGCGTGGCGAGATTTCTGTCGGACATGCGCGGGCGTTGATTACGCTCGATAACGCCGATGAAGTTGCCAAAAAGATTATTGCTAATGATCTCAGCGTGCGTGAAACAGAGGCTTTAGTCGCCGAAGCCAGCGGAAAACCCAAGAAAAAATCCACGCAAAAAGCCAAGCCCATTAAAGATGTGAATATTGTGGCGCTTGAAAATGATCTCAGTGCGGCTTTGGGCGTTAAGGTGAGCATTAATGCTTTTGGTGAAAATGGCTCGAAGGGCAATATTGTGCTCGAGTATAAAAAGCTCGAGCAGCTTGATGAAATCCTCTCTATGCTAACAGGCGCT
>JBFHFW010000063.1:0-6805 GCA_041583395.1 Alphaproteobacteria bacterium | reverse complement strand
GGATAATAAAATCAAAGGCCTCGGCTATGGCGCGGATGATTATCTAACCAAGCCTTTTGACAAACGCGAGCTTATGGCGCGTTTGCAGGCGATTGTGCGTCGTTCCCAAGGACACTCACAAAGCGTGATTGAAACAGGCAAGATCAAGGTTAATCTTGATAGCCGTACGGTTGAGGTGGATGGTAAGCCGTTGCATCTCACAGGCAAAGAATACGGCATTATCGAGCTTCTTTCACTGCGCAAAGGCTCGACACTGACCAAAGAGATGTTCCTCAATCACCTTTATGGCGGCATGGATGAGCCAGAAGTGAAGATCATTGACGTCTTTGTCTGTAAGCTCCGCAAGAAGCTAACCGATGCAGCAGGCGGTGAAAATTATATCGAGACCGTCTGGGGACGCGGCTACGTCTTGCGCGACCCTCAAGGTGCTGAAGCCAAAGCTTCGGCATAAGTTGAGCTGATGTGGACTCTTGCCAATATCCTGACCGTTGCGCGCCTTGCGCTTTTGCCGCTTATTGTGCTGCTTGTTTATGCAAGCGCATCTTGGGCATTATGGAGCGCGCTCGTACTTTATGCGGTTGGGGCACTCACGGATTTTGCCGATGGATGGGTTGCGCGCAAATATAATCAGATCAGTGAGTTTGGCACCTTCCTTGATCCGATCTGCGACAAGGTCTATGTCAGTATTCTCCTGATTGTGCTGGTTGATGTCGGCGTTGCTGATGGCCTGAATATACTGCCCGTTATCGTGATTTTAACGCGTGAATTTCTGGTTTCCGGCCTACGCGAGTATTTAGGCCCTAAAGGCGTAAAAGTTCCGGTGACCAAGCTGGCGAAATGGAAGACAGCCTCACAAATGCTGTGTTTGGGCTTTTTGATCCTTGCACCATTGTCATGGCTTTACTTCATATTGGGCTCATTATTGTTGTGGGCGGCTGCAGCCTTAACCGCCATCACAGGCTGGGGATATTTGCAAACGGGGCTGGCGCATATGTCTGAAAAGGGCTAATTTTGCGCCATGGTTGATCTTTACCCCCTTGCCCGCCCTCTTTTCTTTATGCTGGATCCTGAAAAGGCGCACCGCTTGACCTTGCGCGTGATGAAATATGGCCTGACACCGCGTGTAAAAGCGGTGAATAATCCGGCGTTAGAGGTGCAAGTCTTGGGGCAAAAATTCCCCAATCCCGTGGGTTTAGCTGCCGGATTTGATAAAAATGCCGAGGTAATTGGCGCAAGTTTCAATATGGGTTTTGGTTTTGTGGAAGTCGGCACCGTGACCCCGCGACCGCAAGAGGGCAATCCTGCACCGCGTATTTTCCGCGACCCCACCAATCATGCCGTGATCAACCGCATGGGTTTTCCCAATGCAGGCATGAACGTCTTTAAAGACAATCTGGAGAAGTTCTTAGGCGGAAAAAACCGCCCGCTTGGAGCCGTCGGCATTAATATCGGCATGAATAAGACGCAAAAAGATCCTGCCAAAGATTATTGCCAGCTTATCCGGATGCTCGCACCTATGGCGGATTATTTGACGATTAATATTTCCTCCCCCAACACACCGGGCTTGCGCGATTTACAAAAGCGCGAACCTTTATTAGCGCTTTTAAGTGCCGTGATGGAAGAGCGCAAAAAGGCCTGCGGGAAACACCCACCGCCGATATTCCTGAAGCTTGCACCTGATCTGGATGAAGCGCAGCAAGAAGAACTGGCTGCGGCCGTTTTAGAGTCGGGTATTGATGGCTTGATTTTGGGCAATACCACACTTGATCGCCCCGATTATTTGCCTGCTGATTTTGCAAAAGAGACAGGGGGGCTTAGCGGTGTTCCTCTGACTGATAAATCAACGGAGATCATTCGTAATTTCTATCGCCTGACCAAGGGTAAAGTCCCGATTATCGGTGTTGGCGGGATATCATCGGCTGAGGATGCTTATGCCAAAATTTGTGCCGGTGCATCATTGGTGCAGCTTTATAGCGCCCTGATCTTTAAAGGCCCCCATCTGGTGCAGGAAATCAACCAAGGCTTGCTGGAGTTACTCAAACGCGATGGGTTCGAGACTATTTCTCAAGCAGTTGGTTCTCAAACTGGCTGACGCTGCAAAGACTGGATATGTTCTCTTGCAAGCTTTTGATTTTTCATGGAAATTTCATCAACCAGAGTATAAAGAATCTCATAGCTATCCGTACCGGATCCATACCCGTTCGCATACAAAATTAACAAATCCCTTCTCAAATCTTCCTCTGTAAATAGCTGATTAACCGCCATATCTACACCATCAAATGATACTTCAATGTGAGGAAAAGACTCCCATGGGTTATTCTCATCGCCCTTTACAACAGCCTGAAAAGAAACAGTTAAACTGTGACCTAAAAGATCATATACACTCGATAAACCCATAACTTTCCTATTACCCTAGTCTAAACAAAATTATCTATGCGCCCCCTCAAAGAATAATTCAAGCGTGACTTTTAAAATAAGAGCGTTACTATAGTTTTTCCCACAATAAAACAGGACATGACGCCATGCGATTTATTCTTTTTGCTCTGCTTTCCTTACTGCCCTTTAGCGCGCAAGCACAAACAACGTCACATGTCCTGACCATGCATGGGGGTGCGAAATACGGCGCAGACTTCACGCATTTCAACTACGTTAATCCGGATGCGCCCAAGGGTGGGACAATGCGCTTATGGGCACCCGATACGTTTGATAATCTCAATGGCCTCGTCAATAAAGGTGTTGCTGCGGCGGGACTGGCGCTGACTTATAATACGCTGCTGGAAAAATCGCAGGATGAGGCTTTTTCCATGTATGGCGCGCTGGCTGGTGATATTGAAGTGCCCGAAGACCGTAGCTGGGTCATTTTTACACTCCGCCCCGAGGCACGCTGGCATGACGGCAAAGCTGTTACCGCGCATGATGTTGTGTGGAGTTTTAACACACTGACAACCAAGGGCGTTCCCGCTTTCCGCATTTATTATGCGCATGTGCAATCTGTTGAGGCTTTATCTGATAGCCGCGTCAAATTTACCTTTGATATGGCGGATAATCGCGAGCTCCCGATGATTGTCGGGGAAATGCCGATCCTGCCCGAACATGATTGGGAGGGTAAAGATTTCGAAGCCACAACACTTGAGCCACCCTTGGGCTCAGGACCTTACAAGATTGGTAAAGTCGTACCCGGACGCTCGATCGAATATGTGCGCGTGAAAGACTGGTGGGGCGAAAATCTGCCTGTCTTTAAGGGGCGTTATAATTTTGATCGCATTACCTATGATTACTACCGTGATCAAGATGTCTCGCTGCTTGCGCTTTTTGCCGGAGAATATGATTATCGGCAGGAGTTTACGGCCAAGCTATGGGCAACCGGATATGATGTCCCACAAGTAAAAAACGGCGAGATTATCAAAGCCAAAATCGACAATGCCCTTCCGCAGGGCATGCAGGGCTTTGCCTTTAATCTGCGCCGTCCGGTGTTTCAGGATAAAGCCGTGCGCAAAGCCATCAATTACGCCTTTGATTTCGAGTGGTCGAACAAGCAATTTGCCTATGACGCCTATACACGCACGCGCAGCTATTTCGCCAATTCCGAAATGGAAGCCAAAGGCCTGCCGACAGGGCGGGAGCTGGAAATACTGGAAGAATTTCGCGAGCAAGTGCCCGATGAGGTCTTCACAGAAGAATTTAATCCACCCAAGACGGATGGATCAGGCAATAACCGCAAAAATTTGCGGGAAGCCATGCGCTTGCTGGATGAAGCCGGTTATGTGATGGGTGCGGATCAAGTCCGTGTGCATAAAGATACCGGCGTGCGGTTGGAATTTGAATTTCTGATCTCCGGCACCAATGCAGGGTTCGAGCGCTGGTTCCAGCCTTTTAAACAAAATCTGGCGCGCCTCGGGATCAAGGCCGACATTCGCATTGTCGATGCATCGCAATATATCAACCGTATGCTGGCCTTTGACTATGACTTTGTGGTGCAAACCTGGGGGCAATCCCTTTCACCGGGCAATGAGCAGCGCGAATTTTGGGGATCGGAAAAAGCCGATACGCCGGGCTCACGCAATTATATCGGTATTAAAGATCCGGTCGTGGATGCGCTGATTGATATGATTGTTGCCGCCCCGACGCGTGAAGAACTTGTCCTGCGCTGCCGTGCGCTTGACCGCGTGCTCCAGCAAGGGTGGTATGTGGTGCCAAACTGGCACTTGGCGGCATGGCGCGTGGCTTATTGGGATAAATTCGGTAAACCCGATATACAAGCGCCCTATTCGCTGGGTGCTATGGATACATGGTGGGTGAAATAGACTGGCGCTCCCTCACGTAAAACACACTTGATTTTTTATACATAAGATTTTAAAAAGTGGTTATGCCGCATATAAAATCCAGCATTAGCCTTTCGCTTTTTGGTCCCATGATCAATATCGAACTCGCACCTGCCGAGTCCGACAAAGCACAACGTCAGATCTATACCAATCCATATGATCCCGAGACGGAACTTTTTTCTACTGTTTATCTGGTTGAAAAATTTCCTAAAGGGCTTGCTGCATACTTATTTAATGAAGCAGGAAGAACAGTGGTGCGCCATACCATTACACTTCCATGCCATGATGATTTGGACAAACAGTTACAAGCCCTGGATATTATCAATGAACAAGCCCATGCATGGATCAAGGATGGAAATCTTCCCGAGAAAACCATTGCCGAGCTTTTGCCCTAAAACTTATTGACAGATTTTTTTACGTAGTACTGTGCATTGTAAATTAATGACATAAAAACCAAACAAAGGAGTATTGATATACCTACCGTGGGAACAAGCTTTGACCTTAGTGGAATCACACAATCAAACACAACACGCCATGCACGGAAAGCCGAGGGCTCTCCCTCTCTGCCCATGCTTATTTATCTCACAGATGAAAGACCAAAAGCAAAAATATTGGGCATCTTTAATCAAAAAGCAGATGTTGTAGTATGTGGCTCGATTACAATTCCAGACTGTAGCGATAATGCAGACAAACAAGCACAAGCATTTAATGAAGCCGCAGTACAAATCAGAGCATGGATTGAAGATGGAGAACTTCCCGGAAACAAACCTCAGATTCAAGTCTGGACTTTTGAGGGATAATCCCTACGCCAAGTTATACATTGTGAGCTCTATCAAAAGCTGCTAACTGTAAGCATATGAGCAATATTAATATCGCCATTGCTATTCCTGCCCGTTACGGATCGACGCGCTTTCCCGGTAAGCCCTTGGCTAAAATTGCGGGGCAGAGCATGCTTAGCCGCGTCGTGGATGTGGCGCGTGAAGCAGCCGGTCCCGATGATATTGCGATTTTTGTTGCCACCGAAGATCCCCGCATCGCCGAACACACTAAGGAAATTGCAACAGCATGCTTTATGACGTCCGATCAGTGTAAGACCGGTTCGGACCGCGTTTTAGAGGCGCTCAAGCAGCTTCCCGAGATGCCTGATTTTGTAATTAACCTACAAGGGGACGCGCCCTTTACTCCGCCATCTGTTATCCGCGCCCTGATCGAGGCCTTTCAAAAAAACCCCTCTTTGGAAGTGGTAACGCCCGTCCATCGCCTGAGCTGGAACGATCTGGATCGTCTGCGGCAAAACAAAACCAGCACACCTTTTTCCGGCACGACAGTGATCATGGATAGCCAGAATAATGCGAAATGGTTTTCAAAAAATATCATTCCTGCCATTCGCAAAGAAGACCGATCAACGCCTTATTCCCCTATAAACCAACACATGGGGATTTACGGCTATCGTGTTGATATATTGAAAAAATTCTGCGCTCTATCCGAGGGTCATTATGAAGCGCTCGAAGGGTTGGAGCAACTGCGCTTGCTCGAGAATAATATTTCGATTCGCTGCGTTCCGGTTGAAATCCCCGAAGGCACCATTCAATCGGGCATTGACAGCCCCGAAGATATCGCGCGGGCGGAGGCTCTACTTTCATGACACGCCTTATCATCGCCCGCCACGGCAATACTTTTGGCTCTGAGGATACACCAACGCGCGTTGGCAAACACACGGATTTCCCCCTTGTCGAGAAGGGACTGGAGCAAGGAGCGGCGATCGGGCGCTACCTCAAGGAACATCAGCTTATTCCCGATGTTGTTTATGCTTCGAACCTCCAGCGCACACAACAAACCGCGAAGGCTGCGATCAAGGCATCTGGTGTCAGCAATCCGATTTATACGCTCGCCATGTTTGATGAAATTGATTACGGCCCCGATGAAAATAAAACCGAGGCTGAAGTCATTGCCCGCATCGGGGCACAAGCGATCAAAGATTGGGATGAAAAAGCAATTGTGCCGGAAGGCTGGCAAGTGAACCCCGATGAGATCATTCATAACTGGCGGCTTTTTGCCGATCAAATCAGCGCCCATGATGATAATGAAACCGTTTTAGTCGTTACATCAAACGGCATTGCGCGTTTTGCGCCTTATCTGACGGGCGACTTTGAAGGCTTTCGTGCGCAACATAATATCAAGCTCTCCACCGGCGCGATGGGGCTGCTGACACATGAAAATGGACGCTGGATCGTTCAGGATTGGAATATCAAACCATGAGTAATACCGAGAAACGTATTGATAATCTGGAGATAAAACTTGCACATCAGGATCAGTTGCTGCATGAACTCAACGAAGTTTTGCAAGTGCAGTATGACAAGATCGATATGCTCGAAGCCCGTCTCAAGCGCTTACAGGACAAAGTCAATGAAGGAGGATCAGGACAAGAAACCCCCATTGATAAACCACCGCATTACTAGAGCAATCAGGAGTTACACACGATG
>JBFHFW010000062.1:0-6839 GCA_041583395.1 Alphaproteobacteria bacterium | reverse complement strand
CAACCGTCACCCTGGACGCATCGCCACAGACAGCATGAAACATCGTATTTTACATTTAGGAAGACTTCTTGGCTTTGCTGCCTGCCTCAGCGCAAGCGCTGCTCTTTCCGCACATGCACAAAATGCGCAAGCGCCATTACCAACCTCACCCATTCCAGATTTTTTCAAAAGCGGCAATGCCCAGCGTCTTAATGGCGATATTCAGCCCGCCCCCATGACAAGTGCCGAGATGAACCGCCAGCTCAAAGAAGATGTGCGGCGCGAGGCCTTCGAGGCCGCGATTGAAGGGCTTTTGCCCTTGCGTCCTGAGGAGATTCGCACGCTGCTGGAGAAATTTGATCAAACACAAGAATCTGTTGAACTGCCCGTTTACCCCAGCCCCAAACCCGAAGTTGCGGTTGAAACCATCGCACTTGATCCGGGTGCAAAGCCCGCCCTTGTTAAAACCGCAAAGGGTCATGTAACAACGCTTAACTTTCTGGATGTTTCCGGCGCACCGTGGCCGATTGAGGACATTACATGGGCCGGTAATTTTGACGTCGTTCATTCCGAAACCGGTACAGGTACCCATATTGTGCGCGTGACGCCACTATCCGAATTTGCACGCGGTAATATGTCGGTGCGGCTTTTAACGCTTAAAACACCGATCATCGTTACGCTGGAAACACGGCGTGACGAAGTACATTACCGCTTTGATGCGCTCATTCCTGAATATGGGCCCTTGGCCGAAGCGCCCCTCATTGAAAGCGGTATCACAATTCAGGCCGGTGACGCCGACATTTCATCTATCCTACAAGGCATCCCGCCCGAAGGTTCGGAGCGCCTTAATGTTTCGGGTGCCGATGTCCGCACCAGCGCCTATAAAAGAGGCAAGAATACCTATGTGCGCACGCCGCTTACCCTGCTTTCACCAAGCTGGACAAGCTCTGTGGCTTCGGCTGATGGTATGCGCGTTTATGAAATTCAAAATGCACCTGTGTTGCTTCTTTCCGATGGCGGACAAATGATCCGCGCACGCCTATCCGAACGAGAAGGATTCTTCGATGATTGATGATAAAGACGATATGGGCGATGACGACGAAATAGATTTCGGCGATGATGATCTCGGTCTGGATGAGGAGGGCTTTGATGATTTTGAAACGCCCTCTGACGGCACTTTGGGTACGCTTTTAAAGAAAAACCCGGCGGCTAAATTCGGTCTTGTCGCCGTTGGTCTTGTTGTTATTTTCGGCGTTATTCAGATTTTAAGCTCCGATAAGGAAGAAGCCGGCACCTCACTTTTGCGTGCCGGACAAAGTATTGAAGCTGCTCCGGGTACAGGTGAGCTCACGCCGGCAATGCGCGAAGCCATCATCGAATCAAGCGAGCAACGCTATGACGAGGCCGTATTAGGCGGCACAAGCGCTATTCCAACGCCTTTAGATGAACCTCTCGGGGTTGTTGACCCCTTTGGTGTTCTTGGAGGAGAAGAGGAAGAAAAAGACAGCCCGCTTGCGCGCTGGAAAAAACTCCAGCAAGAGCGTCAGGCACGCGCAGGCGCAAATGGCGATACACAAAAAATCTGCGAAGAAGTCTGCTGTGCTTGCTCCACGGCGACACAAGCCAAAGCTACACGCGGCGCCGGTCCATTCGGTCCTGATGGATATAACCGTGAAGGATTTAATATAGATGGCTTTAACCGTGATGGTTATGACCGTCAGGGCTTTGATAAAGACGGTTTTGACAAAGATGGCTATAACCGCGGCGGTTACAATAAAGATGGTTTTAACCGCAATGGGTTCGACCGCAACGGATTTGATCCTGATGGCTATAACCGTAACGGGTTTGACAAAGATGGCTTTGATAAAAACGGCTATGACCGCAGCGGCTTCAACCGCGAGGGCTTTGATAAATATGGTTATGACCGCCAAGGCTTTGACAAAGACGGCTATAACAAAGATGGCTATGATCGCGACGGTTATGACCGCAACGGCTTTGATAAAGATGGTTTCAACAAAGACGGCTTTGATCGTAACGGCTATGACCGCAATGGTTTTGACAAAGATGGCTTTGATAAAGACGGTTTCGACAAAGACGGCTATGACCGCAATGGGTTTGATAAAGACGGCTTTGATCGTAATGGGTTTGATAAAGACGGCTTCGACCGCAACGGCTACGACAAGGATGGCTATAACAGGCATGGCCTTGATAAAGATGGCTTCGACCGTCAGGGTTATAATAAAGACGGCCTGAAAGCCGAGGAAATTGCTGCGAATGCCTACGATTCTGCAGGCTTCGACAAAGACGGCTATGACCGCGAAGGCTATGATCGCAACGGCTTTGACAAAGATGGCTATGACCGTAATGGGTTCGATAAAAACGGCTTTGATAAAGATGGTTTCGATAAAAATGGTTATGACCGCAACGGCTTTGACCGCAACGGGTTCGATAAAGACGGCTTTGATCGTAATGGGTTCGACAAAAACGGTTTTGACAAAGACGGTTTCAACAAAGATGGCTTCGATCGCAATGGCTTCGATCGCAACGGGTTCGATAAAAACGGTTTCGATCGCAACGGGTTCGATAAAGACGGCTTTGATCGCAATGGCTTCGATAAAAATGGTTATGACCGCAACGGCTTTGACAAAGACGGCTATGACCGCAACGGGTTCGACAAAAACGGCCTAAGAGCCGAGCAAGCAGATGCCAGCGCCTATAATGCCGATGGCTTTGACAAGGATGGTTATGACCGTCAGGGCTACGATAAAGATGGCTTCGACCGCGATGGCTTCGATCGTAATGGGTTTGATAAAGACGGCTTCGATCGTAATGGGTTTGATAAAGACGGCTATGATCGTAATGGGTTCGATAAAAACGGCTTCGACCGCAACGGCTTCGACAAGGATGGCTATAACAGACATGGTCTTGATAAAGATGGCTTCGACCGTCAGGGCTATAATAAAGACGGCCTGAAAGCCGATGAAATTGCTGCGAATGCCTACGATTCTGCGGGCTACGACAAAGACGGCTTTGATCGTGAAGGCTATGACCGTCAGGGCTTTGACAAAGATGGCTATGATCGTAATGGGTTCGATAAAAACGGCTTTAACAAGGATGGTTATGATCGTGGCGGCTTCGATCGTCAGGGCTTTGACAAAGATGGCTATAACAGAGACGGTTACGATAAAAACGGCTATGACCGCGATGGTTATGATCGGGGCGGCTATGATAAAAACGGCTATGACCGCAATGGTTACGACCGTGAAGGCTTTAATAAAGACGGCTTTAATAAAGACGGCTTTGATCGTAATGGCTTTGACAAGGACGGTTACGACCGCAGCGGCTTTAATAAGGACGGCTATGACCGCAATGGCTACAACCAAGATGGTTATGACCGTCAGGGCTATGATAAAGACGGCTATGACCGTCAGGGCTATGATAAAGATGGCTTTAATAAAGAGGGCTTTGATAAAGAAGGTTTTGACCGCAGCGGCTTTAATAAGGACGGCTTTGACCGCGATGGTTATGACCGTAACGGTTACAACCGCAATGGATTTGACCGCGAAGGCTATGATCGTGATGGCTATAACAAGGACGGATTTGACCGCGAAGGCTTTAACAGAGATGGCCTGAATAAAGACGGACTAAGCAGAGAAGACCTTGGCATAACAACCCTTGGCACACAAAGCACTGCCCTCCCCCTCGGCACGCTTCCTGTAACAGGACAGGCCACCGGCACACAAACGCTTACCCCCGAGCAAATCCAGTTCTATCAGGAGCAAAATGCGCAGCAAGCTGCCGCTCGACAAGAGGCTGTACAAGCACAAGCTGAAAGAATGTCCGAACAAATGCAGCTCATCTTGGACGGCGCTGAAAAAACACCTGTCCACTACTTGGCTGTGAACCCTGCCAATTACTTCGAGGTTCTCAGAAGAGAAGAAGAAGCCAGACAGAATGAGCAAAGAGCCAAAGGCCTCTTAGGGGAAGACACACAAGCTATTGAACAAGTAACGCTCTTACCCGCAGGTGAAATTCTCTACGCGCAGCTTATCACCGAAGCTAATTCCGATGTCCCCGGTCCTGTTGTTGCAGATATTGCCTCGGGACCTTTAAAAGGCGCCCGTGTTTTAGGGGGATTCAAGGTACAGGATGAATATCTGACGCTGACTTTCAAAACCATTGTCATTAACGGTAAAACCTACAGTACTGACGCTGTTGCGCTCGACCCTGGTACAACACTTCCCGGCATGGCGACAGAGGTTGACCACCGTTATCTCCAGCGTGTTGTTCTTCCCATGGCTGCCGCTTTTGTCGAGGGTATGGCCAATGCCATTTCCGAGAGCGGTCGTACCAATGTCACAATTCAGGGCGAAACCGTTGCCGAACAAACAAATGAAGCCGACAATAAACAAGAAGTGTCCTCCGGTATCGAAGAAGCCGGCGCCGAGCTGCGCGATATTCTTGATGAAAAAGCCGATTCAATCAAAATTCTTGTAAGAATTGATGCTGGCACGCCAATGGGGATTTTATTTTTAGGTCCTGTTGTGGTAGATAAAGAGCTGGATAAATAAAATACAGTGACCACCACAGTAATTCGAGGCCTTCACAATGCGTGATGATAAGAAAGATCAACCACCGGAAACACCAGATCATGATGATCTAGATCTGGACATGGATCTTGACGACCTTGAACTTGACGATCTCGACTTGCTGGATGCCGAGCTTGACGACCTTGACCTTGATACGCTTGATGAAGACTTAATCGACGATGATCTGCTGGGTGAAGACCTTGAAATAAGCGAGAGCATTGAAAACACCGCAGACTTATTAGACACCGATTTAGACACCGATACGATTGCCACTGCGCCAGAAAAACGCACCAGTTTTCTCTCAAAACATTTTAATATTGTCGTTATTGTTGCTGCCATTTTGGGTGGCGGTGCGATTATTCTCAGCACCCTGATGTCATCAGAAAAACCCTCTGTTTTGCAATCTGTGCCTGCACCGCTTTCAACACCGCTTGAAAGCGCCTCCACAGATATCCCTACGCCGGATGTACTCTATCCCGTGGAAGAAGACATCGCCATCGCTCCACCTGAGGGCCTTTTATCCATGCCCGGCGAAGAGAGTGCACCCCAGCCTGCGCTTACCCCGCTTCCCGTCTTTGGTGAAGATAACGCGCTTCCTCAATTTGAAGACATTGAAGCACCGGTTGATTTGGCTACGGTTAATGCGGAAATTGCTGCCTCGAATATCGAAGTAGAGTTGGAAGAACCAACCTTGGAACCCGAGGTTCCACTGGCTGCCGAACCTGAAACAGCCATGATTTCTATCCCTACACCCGCACCTGCGCCAGTTCCCGTTCAAGAAAAAATTGTCGAAGTCGAAGTGCAAGACCCTGCGCTGGTACAAGAACTGCAAGCAGCACAAGGGCGCATCGCCACCCTCGAGACTAAAGAAACACAACTCAATACCCAGCTTGATCATAGTAAAGAGCAAATTTCATCTCTTCAAAATGATCTACGTGATTTGCAAAAACAGCTTGAAAGCGCACAAAAGGAGCTCTCTACACAAACCGCAGCCGCAAAACGCGCCGAACGTGAAGCACAAACGGCAAAGACACAAGCCGATGAGGCCGCAAGAAAAGCCCGTCTGGCGGAACAAAAAGCAGCTGCAGCCAAACAGGCCGCCAAGCAAGCATCCGTTACAAAGCCTGCGATCAAGAAAGAAACACCAAAACCTGTGAAATCCGTAGCTGTGAAACCTGTTAAGGTCGAACCAGCCACAGCACAAACCCTTCTAAAAGACTGGGTCATGAAATCCGCACAGCCCGGCCGCGCGGTGATCCAGAATAAAACAACCGGTGCCTATCTCACCGTTAATACGGGTGATCAGCTTAAAGGGCTTGGCTCTGTCAGTGCTATTTCCGTGCAAAATGGTATTTGGGTCATTCAAGGCTCACAGGGGAAAATCACACAATAGAGGCAAAATCACGCTAACCGCCTGATCCGAATCTTCTTTTCACGCCTATCCACAGGCACTTCAAAGGCAGGAATTTTTCAAAACAATCCTTCAACAAAATCTTTTAAGGCATTATTTTTAAATAAAAAACTTCATTTTATTTTTCATATAAAAGAAAAGTTTGCGAGATTTGCCTAAAATATGGTCTAATAGATGTATAAGGGGTTTTTAAGGCCTCAAAAACGGGTGAGTGAGCATAAGGTGGGTATGACGAGATTTTTCTTATTTTTTAGTCTCTTAGCGTCTTTTATTTTAATAGGCAACACACAATCTATTGCTGCGGAATCTTTAGGTGGCAATACCCTTTTGGGTGGTAATGCTCCTGAGAGCACATTGATTGCACCATCCCTTTCCGAAGCACAAACACGTAATATACAAAAAAACCCTGATAAGCCCCTACGCCTGATGGAGGACGGAGACCAGCAACGCGCTCCCGTTGAATCCACAAGCACAAAAGAAACAACACAAAGCACAGCAGCGCCATCTTATACAGCTGTCGGCGAGGTCTATGACCTTAAAAAACCGGTTCCAAGCGCTCCGGAAAATCCTGCCCCCAATCCACAAACGCAGTCTCCGCAAACTGGTACGACAGCACCAAGCCCAACGGCGAGAACCATCAGCGATGATAATTTCAGTGCGATTGCCGAAAATATTTCTGACTCTGCGTCCAAACTTCCCGGTCTTTTGACTGCACTGGCCTACTTGCTTGGCCTTGGCTTTGGGGTGTGGGGCATTATTAAAATCAAAGATCATGTCGAGGTTCCAACACAAAATCCTTTGCGCGAGGGTGTTATTCGCCTTGCTGCCGGTGGCGCGTTCTTTGCCCTACCCATGATTTT
>JBFHFW010000061.1:0-6921 GCA_041583395.1 Alphaproteobacteria bacterium | reverse complement strand
GTGATTGCTCGGGCATGCGTATAGTATCTCATACAGAAAATTAAAGAATTGTAACGCTCTTATAATTTTACATCTTTTTTTACTTTTATCTAGCATTAAACTGTGAGAAGAAGAACAAAAGCATTCTAAGTATATGCAAGGGTAATAAAAACAATGAAACATGTATTATTGATTGTAGCACTATGCGCACTTGGTGCCTGCGGCGTTAAACCCAGTTCCCTCTCACCTCCGGATGCTTCCAGAGACACATACCCCCGCACATATCCCGACCGTAGCACCGATCCTACACCTGTTCCGGGTTACTAAGATAAGTAGAAATAAGATGACTAATTTTCATGTAAAAGATGGTGTTCTTTATGCCGAAGAGATTGCTCTAACAGATATTGCTGCTACACATGGTACGCCTGCTTACGTGTATTCCGCCGGACATATCCGATCACAATATAATGCGCTCAAAGATGCTTTGGCACGTGCGCTGCCCGCGGATCGCCAGCCTTTGCTCTGCTACGCCTGCAAAGCCAACAGCAATTTGGCCGTGTTAAAATTGCTCTCTTCACTGGGCAGCGGACTTGAAGTCGTATCAGAGGGCGAATTTTCCCGCGGTTTGCGCGCGGGCTTTGATGCCTCACGCATTGTTTCCACAGGTGTTGGTAAAAGCGATAGCGAGATCAGGGCGCAAATCAAGGCCGGTATTCACCAGATTAATGTTGAAAGCATTCCCGAGCTCGAAAATATTGGCCGCATTGCTGCGGATATGGGCACAGATGTGAGCGTTGTTTTCCGCCTGAACCCTGATGTCAGTGGTGGCGGACATCATAAAATCTCCACGGGGCGTAAACGCGATAAGTTTGGCCTTTCTAGAGATGGAATTTTTAGAGCTTATGCCGCAGCACAGCAAATGGATCATGTCAAAGCCGTTGGTCTATCCATGCATATTGGATCACAAGTCTTTGATGTCGGTGCGTTTAAAAAGGCCTTTGATATTTTGCCCGATATTGTTGCGCAGCTGCGTGCGAAAGGGCATGAAGTCTCCCGCCTTGATATCGGCGGTGGTTTCCCGATCAAATATGATGATGAAAGCCTTTTGGATCTGGATGCCTATGCGCAGTGGGTGAATGATATTATTGTGCCGCTCGATACCCAGATCATTATGGAGCCCGGGCGTTATCTGGTGGGCAATGCTGGTGTTTTATTAACCGAAGTGACCTACGTCAAGGAAACGCAAGATACCGATTTCCTGATCCTGAATGCGGCGATGAATGACCTCATCCGCCCGACATTATATGAGGCTTATCATGGTATCGAGCCTGTCCAGAACCGCGATGCGCCGCTTAAAACCTATGATGTCGTTGGTCCTATTTGCGAGACAGGTGACACGTTTGCCCAAGCGCGTGAAATCCCCGCAATGAAAGCCGGAGATCTCGCCGTCATTCGCTCGGTCGGAGCTTATGGCTATTGCATGAGCTCGAATTACAATACACGTGGTCGCCCACCTGAAATTCTGGTTGATGGTGATAAAATGGCTGTTATCCGCGAACGCGAAACCTATAGCGATATTATTGATCAAGATATTGTACCGGATTGGGTATAAAAACGTTATACTGCGGTCATGTCGATTGATCCTTTTTCCAAAGATCTCCTGAAGCAAATTAAACGCGCCCGCCGCATAAGCTTTTTCATCTTACTGTGGGAAGAGCTCAGCCTGCGTCTGTGGCGTATGGTTAGCTGGGCTGCGGGATTTTTAACGCTCTCGCTGCTCAATATCCCTACCTATTTTGGCGCAATAGCACCTACCTATGTATTTTGGATCTTTGTTATTGGGCTTGCCTATTGGTTTTATGCCGATCTTTTGCATTTTCGCTGGCCATCGCGCACGCGGATTGACCGCCGGATTGAGAAAACAAACGCCTTGCCTCACCGTCCTTTAAATGTTTTGGATGATATACTGGCTAATCCCGAGCAACATATCACGCAAAAGCTCTGGAAGCATAATCAGGAACATGCCTTACAAACTCTGGAGAGCCTAATCCCCACGCAGCGCATCAACACCGTTGCGGGCAAAGATCCTTATGCGATCCGCTTATTCACGCTTTTATTTTTTGGTTTAAGCCTGCTGATCGCCGGACAAGATATCCCTGCCCGCCTATCAACGGCTTTATCTCCACAATCACTTATTACGCTGCCGGAACGCACAGCCAAGATACAGCTGCGTATTATTCCGCCTAGCTATACCGGCTATGCGCAGATGATCGTTACTGAACAAGACAAGGCCGTAAAAATCCCCCAAGGATCAACCATTAAGGCCGTTGTGCGAAAGGGCTTTGGTACGCCGACACTTGAACTTGGCGGGCAAACTCTTGCCTTTGAGGCCAGTGAGGACAAGCAATACACACTTGAAACCGCGCAAACCAATACGCAATTTGATGCATTGAAGATCAAGCAAGCTCTGTCTACACGCGCAAAGTGGCAAGTTGAATATATTGCCGATCACCCCCCGACAATCACCAGCAATGGGGATGTTGAAATGAACCCCAAAGGCGTTATGAGCTTTCCGCTCACCGTTTATGATGATTATGGGGTGCAGGATCTCGCGCTTCATATCGAGCTACGCGATTATTCACAAGCCAGCTTTGCAACCGATCCCATTACGATGACGCGCAATGTTTCATCACCGGCACAAACTGATTTCAACTTTATGCCCTCCTTCGATATCACGCGCCATATCTGGGCGGGGCATGAAGCCATATTAACGCTCAGCGCCCATGACGCGCTGGGGCAGAAAGTCTCGCTTGCGCCGATCACGATGATCTTGCCGGAGCGTCCCTTTAAACATGCTGTGGCTCGCAAGATCATTGATATCCGTAAAGAGATTATTGCCGACCCACTTGCGCCGCCTGTACCTTTAGTCAGAAAAATCGAAGAGATTTTGCTTTCACCCGGATTATATCATGATGATCTCACAGTCTTTTTGGCACTTAAATCTGCGGCCGGACGGCTATTTTGGGCAGCCCCGCCAAGTTTTGAAAACAGCCGCTCTGTTGTGGATTTACTATGGGATACGGCGTTGCGGGTTGAAGATGGCGGGCTAAGCCTTGCCGCGCAGGCATTAAAAGACATCCAGCGTAAGTTACAAGAAGCCTTACAAAATGGTGAAAATGCAGATGATATCTCCGCCCTTATGGAGGAGATGCGCCGTGCGATGCGCGATTACCTGCAGGCTTTATCCGCACAAACACCTATGCAGGATATCCCGCAAGTAGTTCCTGAAAATATCATCGGTGCGGATGATCTGGCGCGTTTGCTGGAAAAGATGGAGCAACAATTACTCGCAGGCGATGCACAAGGCGCACAAGAAACCCTCGCCCAGATCGAACGCCTGATGGAAATGATGGATCCATCCATGCAAGCCCCAATGCCCGCCGACATGCAGGCCATGGCAAAGATGCTGGGTGATCTGCGTCCGCTGATTGATGACCAAAAAGCTTTGATGGAGCAAACACAAGCCAAAGCAAAGCCCGCTAACGAGTTACAATCCGCACAAGACGCTCTGCGCCAGCGTTTGGAAGAAATGATCACACAAGCCGCTGGTGCGCTCCCTCAACTTCCTCCGCCTTTGAATGATGCGCTCAAGGCCATGAAGCAGGCCGCACAAGAGCTCTCCGGGGGCAATATGGATGAAGCCGCAACACAACAACAAGCCGCGATTGAGGCACTGCAAAATACCGAAGGTCAAATGTCAGAACAGCTCGCACAGCGCATGAGCCAGATGATCGGCATCAACCCGTCAGGGCGCGGCACATCCATGATGCATGATCCGCTGGGGCGTCCCTATAATCCCGATGATAACGGGCGCAATATCGGTGATAACAATATTACCATTCCTAATGGTGATCAGCGGGCGCAGGCGCGTGCTCTTCTTGATGAGTTGCGCCGTCGCTCGGGTGAGTATCATCGGCCGGCTTATGAGCGTGAATATTATCGCCGCCTTCTGAAACAGTTTTAGCTTTACGTGCCCCCAGCACAAAACGCACATGCAGGTCGGTTGCCAGTGGATGCCCCGGATACTCCACATGGAATGCACTTTGTGCATATCCTTTAAGTGAAGCCACAGGCGGCTCAATCAACCACGTCTTTACAGCATCCCCTTGCGCATCTTTCAGCGTAGCCTCAATCATGGGAACAGTTGTTTCTTTTGCACTCAAGTTAATGATATGGCCTTCTACAACCACTTTTTGCTCTTGCTGATCATCTTCGATAACTTCGGCCTTAATGCGATCAAAAACCAGTGTTTTTCCGGATACGGGTACGTCCATACCGAATATATTATAAAAGCCCTGCGCCGCAGGAACGGTCTGTGTAATGGGTGAGCGCAAAGCGATTAGCATCAAGAAAATCAAGACAAAAACTACAGCACCTGCACCATAGCCCAGCAATACGGGATGGAACTTCCATGCCTTTTTGGATTTTATCTTTTGTTCGGCCTGTTCCTCTTGTTCAAATGACGGACGAACAGAGTCAGGAATGGTTATTTCTTCTTCGCGGCTGACGTCCACAATTTCATCTTGTACAGTCTCCTGATTGCTTTCTCCTTCTTCCTTACCAAACTCTGCCAATTCATTCTCATCCGGTTCTTGAAACCAGATCTCCTGACAATTCGAGCAGCGTACTTTACTGCCCTCCGGTGCTAATCGCGCCGCGGGAAGCAAAAAACGTGTTCCACATTGTGGGCAGGTGAGAATCATTGTGCTGTGTGTTCTTCTCTTTTAGGTCGAAGTCAGTTATGAATCTTATAGGCATCGTGAAGCCAGAGCAAGTTCAGGCTTTTAAAAATGCATATGGAGTTCACAAAACTGTGATTAAATTTGAACATATCGGATTACGGTACAGCGTTGGACCCGAGGTTCTCAGCGATATTAACTTTACGCTTGAACCCGGATCTTTCCATTTCCTGACCGGCCCCAGCGGTGCGGGCAAGACATCACTGATGTCGCTGATGTATCTGGGGCGCAGACCAACACGCGGTATTCTTACCATGTTCGGGCAGCGCACCAATGAAATGAACCGCGAGCAACTTGCAGCCTTCCGGCAGCGCATCGGTGTTGTCTTTCAGGATTTCCGTTTGCTCCCCCATCTTTCAGCCTTTGATAACGTGGCGCTTCCCCTGCGCATCATCGGACGCCCAGAAAAAGAAATACAAAATAATGTCAGCGAACTGATGGAATGGGTTGGCCTCGGGGAACACAGCCGCATGCTCCCGCCAACCATGTCCGGTGGACAGCAACAACGCATTGCCATTGCGCGCGCCGTTGTTGCGAAGCCTAAATTATTGCTTGCCGACGAACCGACAGGAAATCTGGATGATGAAATCGGTTTTCGCCTCATGAATTTGTTCGAGCAACTCAACAGTATGGGCACAACCATTGTGATTGCCACACACAGCCAAAAAATTATGGATCAGCTTGAGCATCCGCGTCTTGTGCTGGGTCAGGGACATTTGCGTGTCGAAGAACCCAAAGGGTGGATTCGCAGAACAATCGAGGGAGTTTTTTAATGATATTAAAGCTCCCTGTTGTCTTTAAACGCAAAGAGCGTCGCATCGGTTCCGCGCAAGGAAAGCGCCAATATGACTTACCGCTGAGCACCGATGAAGGCACCGTCTTTTTGGCACTACTCATTGCCCTTATGACTTTTTTAGCCATCATGGCCATTTCAGGCTCTTTTGCCTTAAAAGGAATGACATCACGCTGGGCTGATGGACTGGATAAACAGGCGACTATCGAGATTCCTGCGCAAAAGGCAGATGGATCGTTTCGTGATGACGAGGCCATAACAAAGATTCAAAACCATATCAAAAGCGCTCTTCAAGGCATGCCGATGATACAAACCATCACCATTTTGGATGAAAAAGACATTGGCAAGATGGTTTCACCGTGGCTGGGCGAGGATTTCAGCATGGATG
This sequence comes from Alphaproteobacteria bacterium, assembly GCA_041583395.1. Lineage (GTDB taxonomy): Bacteria > Pseudomonadota > Alphaproteobacteria > Micavibrionales > Micavibrionaceae > UBA6929. Next base: position 962 of record JBFHFW010000061.1, on the reverse strand, counting down.
GCCTTCCCCTGCCCGGATTGGTCTCTTTGAAGCTCCGAAGCGCAACTGAAAAAGATATTGCAAAAATAAGGGAAACGCTTACCGCGATAGCACCCGACATTCACCTTGATACCCATGAACGTTGGCTGGCCGACTTATTCCGGCTATCGGGTGCACTGCGCCTTGCCGCACTTTGCATTACGGTGATTATCGGCTTTACAACGGTGACAGCAATCACCGGTGCCATTCGTTCGCGCATGGCCATTTACAAAGCAGATATAGAGCTTTTGCATCTTATGGGGGCGCGTGATTACTATATTATGAAGCAATTTCAACGCCATGCACTTATTCTAGCCTTCAAAGGCGCAGTTATCGGAACCTCCATCGGGTTAATATTACTCCTGCTCATCGGCTGGGTTGCCGGTGATACCGGTGCGGTTTTGCTGGAAAATCAGGGGCTGGGCGGTCAACAACTTCTGTCGATCTTGTGCCTGCCCTTTATTGCTTGTGCCATTGCCGCCTTAACAGCCCGTCACACAGTCTTACGTGTGTTATCTCTTATGCCGTAAAAGAATGCGATGAAGATTGTACAATTAAACATTTTTGAAAAACTGCTCATTGCCTGCTTTTTTCTGGCACTGATGACTTGGGCAGCAGGTGCCGGGTGGTTTACCTACTCTGTGCTTTCCATGCATCCTGAAAATGTTGATCGCCCCAGCGATGCAATTGTTGTCCTTACAGGCGGTGGTAACCACCGTATCGAAGAAGGATTAGAGCTATTCTCAGCAAAGCGCGCACCCTATCTTTTCATCACCGGCGTGCACCCGACGGTCAGCAAGAAAAATATCCGTGCCATGTGGAAAGGCGCAACACCCCTGCCCCAATGTTGTATTGTGCTGGGGCATACCGCGACAACGACCAAAGAAAACGCAATCGAAACACAGGAATGGATTAAAAATACCGATGTAAAATCCATACGGTTG
>JBFHFW010000060.1:0-6927 GCA_041583395.1 Alphaproteobacteria bacterium | reverse complement strand
CTCGACAATCTCTTGTGCCGAACGCTTTTCCGTGCCTTTGAATAACATATGCTCGACCATATGCGCCACGCCATTATGGATGAGATTTTCATTGCGCGCGCCAACACCCGCCCAAATCCCCAGCGCAACAGATTGCACCGAAGGCACATGATCAGTAATCACCCGCAGGCCATTGGGGAGAGTGGTGAGTTGGATCGAGGACATATTTCTTAAACCTTTGACTTCAGTATTGCTTCCCCGAAATACTACCGATCCCGCACCGCAAATGCACGCGGATTATTTTGTTTGACATAATTAATAACTTGCTTTAACTTACACAAAATATCTTCATAAGGATGCATATAATGCCCTCAAAGCATGTTTTAAACCCGAACACCTCAAAAGAGGCTCTGTATGATACCTTGGTACAAAGGCGCCACCCTTATGATATTTTGCGTCAGGAATATCAGGCTCACAGCGAACATTACCATGCCCTTACACATATTATAGGGTCAGAACACAAATTTTCTGCAGCATTGACACAAACAACATGCTTTTTTTTAGGCAATGAAATTTTCATCAATCGCCCAATCATACTGAACAGAGATTTGCTTGAAAAACATGCCGAAAAAGAAGTTGGTTTAACGCGTTCTTTTACATTTTTTACATTAAATAATCTGGTGTTTAATTTTCACTCGCGTAGTTTTAAAAAAGTTGCAGAGATTGGTTTTTTCCATCAACCAGTTAGAAACTATTTATCCCAACAGTTTTATATTGATAACATAGTCCCTTCTGTATTGGCAGTTTCCGGAGAATTTATTGCCGCATTACAATCCCAAAACCTGCAACAACAGTTTTTGGATTGTTTTCCGGATATAGTCGCTGCATGCAATCATGATTACTTGCATGCCTTGACCCATATACTAAGAAGCCCGGAAAACATGCATTTTGATGTCAAACATCTCTCTTTAACGCAACAATTTGGCCAACAAAAAATTGCATATGTACCGGAAGAAAGCTGGGTTCTCACAACACATATGCAGATATTTTCTTATTTACGTGAGCAAGCAAACAACCCTTACATAAATAAGTTTAAACAATCGGTTCAAGAATGTGCCACTATTATTAAAGCTCTATCCAGTGATGCGCGCACACAAAAATGGGGCATCGCTCTGCAGGCATATATGTTGGATAATCTTGCAAAAATGATCAAACGCTCCGAGTTAGAAACACAGCCCGTTGAGCACTGGTCAGATCTTTTACTGACAGCCAAATTACAAGAACCTGCAAGTCTCCTTTTACATGGTCAAGCTGCGAGCGCACGTGAAATTTTTATAAACGAATATCAATCCGTGCTCCGGTTTTTAGATGCCCATAACCCTGATGCCATGTCCACTCAGGCCAAAGAAATCATATCTCTTGCACAATTGATAAAAGAGAATAAGGCTTTAGATGATCAAGACTTTAGGCATATGGAAGTTTACCTGCATGTCTTTTGGGATCAAATCGCCAATCAATCCGATTTCACACAACAGATACAGAAGCAATCAACACCAACCAGCCCTCAAATCGATGTAGCAACAGATAATCTTATGAGGATGGTTCGCTGTTTGTGACCTTCGTTTAACCCCGAATAAAGTCCTGCACCATAGGCAAATCATTAGGCAGTACGGTGACTTGCTCTTCCCGCTCCAATAAGTCAGTCAGATGATCGGGAAGGGCGGGGTGTTGGCCTGTGGCTTTCTTCACCGCGTCGGGGAATTTTGCCGGATGGGCACAAGCAAGCGAGACAACGGGGTTATCAGTACTCTTTGCTAAATCTATCGCACCTTTCACACCGACAGCCGTATGGGGGTCGAGCGTATAACCCGTGCGCGCATAAATATCCTTGATAATCACCAGCGTTTCCTCATCACCGGCGCGGTAGGCCTTAAATGTGCTGCGTGCTTTATCCATCAAATCATCGGTCAGGCTAAAGTGGCCGGTGGTTTTAAATTGCTCCATCAGGCTGGTCAGCTTGACCGGATCACGCCCTAACAGATCAAAGAGGAAACGCTCGAAATTGCTGGAGATCTGAATATCCATCGACGGACTGATCGAGGCATGGACTTCGGCCGGCGTCATCGCACCCGTTTCAAAAAAGCGTGTGAGGATATCATTACGGTTGGTGGAGATCGCCAGTGTTTCAATCCCGAGCCCCATTTGCTGCGCACAATAGGCCGCAAAAACATTGCCGAAATTGCCGGTCGGCACCACGTAGGATGGCTTGACCTCCGGTGCGCCGAGTTCAACGGCGCTGGTGAAGTAATAGACAATCTGCGCCATAATGCGTGCCCAGTTGATCGAGTTCACGGCCGATAAATTCATCTCGCGGCGGAAATCATGATCATTAAACATGGCCTTGACCATATTTTGGCAATCATCAAATGTGCCCTCAATCGCGATATTATGCACGTGCGGCGCAATCACCGTGGTCATCTGGCGACGCTGGACTTCAGACACGCGGCCATGGGGATGCAAGATAAAAATCTCGATCTGCGAGGACGCACGGCAGCCCTCAATCGCGGCGGAGCCTGTATCACCGGAAGTGGCGCCGACAATAGTCACTTTCTCATTACGTTTCTTGAGGACGTAATCAAAAAGCCGGCCCAAAAGCTGCAAAGCCACATCTTTAAAGGCAATGGTCGGTCCGTGGAAGAGTTCGAGCGCATAGAGGTTGTCCTCGATCCGGTGCAGCGGAACCACATCTTTATCACGGAAAATATCAATCGCATAAGTCTCTGTGATCATGGTGCGGAAATCATCTCGCGGAATGCAGCCCTCGACAAAGGGATACATCACAATTTCAGCAATCTCGGTATAGGATTTGCCTTTCAGGCCTGCGACATCAATCTGTGGCCAGCTTTCGGGCACATAAAGACCGCCATCGGGCGCAAGGCCTGTCAGGAGAACTTGCTCGAATGTTTGGGGTTCACCGCCCCCGCGTGTAGAGATATACTTTATCGTCATTCCCATTTCCTTTTTTGTCATTGCGAGCGTAGCGTTAGCGACCGCGGCAATCCATATATTAAGATACCGGATTGCTTCGCTACGCTCGCAATGACGTAGTGGATTATAGATACCGACTACGCAGATGTTTTTCAAGCGCATCAACGCGCAGTTTATGCCCCGTGGATTGTTTAACGAGGTCACGCATCGGCAAGACACGGCCTTTTTTATAAATATTATCCGTGAGCCATGCTTTGATCTCGCGGAAATCACCATGAGCAATTTGCTGGCGCATGCTTGGAATGGCATCATCAAGTGCATCATAAAATTGCGCGGCGAGCATATGGCCGACCACATAGGCGGGGAAATATCCGAACTTGCCGACAAACCAATGCACATCCTGCAAGCAGCCATCAATATGGCTTTCCGGATAGACACCCAGTAAGTCATGGATGCCTTCAACCCAGGCCTCGGGCAAATCTTCGACCTTAAGCGAACCATCAATCAAATCGCGCTCCAGCCTGAAACGCAGCAAGACATGATAGAAATATGTGACCTCATCGGCGCTGCGTCGTAATGTGGTTTTGCGCACCCGTGTTTTAAGCGCCCGCAGATTTTCCGGCGAAAGCGCAGGCGCATTCATACCGTGAAACACGCCTTCCAAGCGCGGGCTGAGAAATTCATAAAATTGATTGGTGCGCCCGATAATCATCTCGATCAAAAGCGCTTGGCTTTCATGAACGCCCGCGCCCAAATCCATAGCAACAGGCTGATAACGCCATTCTTTGCGCGGTAGCCCCTGAATGTAAAGCCCGTGTCCACCCTCATGCAGGGCAGATTTCATCGAATCCATGAAATTGCTTTCATCGACATTGGAGATCACAAGCCGTGTATCCTCGGGCGTGCCGCCTTCGACCGGATTATGCCCCGTCTCGTAAAGACCGCCGCGTTTGAAATCAAAGCCAATCACTTGCAGCAAAGAGCGGTTAATCCACATCTGCGCATCTTGCGGATATTCCGCCGTTAACGGCAGCGGCGCAGGCTCTTTCGCTTGCTTTTTGAGGATCTCCGGCAGCAGGGTTTTCAAGCGCTCTTCATGGTCGGAGAACAGATTTTCCAGCTCGAACGTGGTCATGCCGGGCATATATTCCTGCATCAGCATCTGATAAGGGGAGCTTTCATCGCAAGCCTTGCAACGCGCCTCGGCAATTTCGCGGTGCAGATCGATTTGCTCGGACAATAAGTCCTTCGCATTATTCCAATCACCGGTTTTTTTAATCGCACTATGACGGCGGCGGCCTTCATAGGCAAGGCGGGCTTTGCGCTCCATCAGATCGGGAGACACATTGCAATACATGCGGTATAAATTTGCCATTTCGCGCAAATTCGCGCTGTCCCACGCGTCCCAATCATCACTGTTTGTGTATTGGTGCTCTTGCGCTTTATCCAGTAGCTCGCGCACCTCGGTCGAGGCCAGATCTTCATGCATGCGGCGGGAGAGGAAGGCCATATGCCCCAAGCGGCTTTGATAAGCGCCTGTCGGCATGGCGGTCAAAAAATCCCGCCCGAGCGTTTCAATGATGGCATTCATGCGCCCGACATCACGGAAAATTTGCTTTAGCCGTGTATAAGACCGACAGGCATGCGCCTCGTCCTGCTTGATCGGGCGTTGCTTTTCAATCCGCTTATCTGCTTTGGGAAGCTTTTCGGGTGGCGTTTGCGGAGAAGTTTTAAGAAGTTTATTGAGAAGATTCGAGAACATATCAGGGTTAGTATAGCGTGCTAATGGCGGCAAATATAGCTTTATCAAAATATTTCATATTTTTGTTGACACACCTAAGAAAAATACTATGGTAACGATATTTTGGAAAGAATAGGAGGGATTAGTATGTCTAATTTATTAAAAAAATTACAAGATCAAGTTGATAAAAAGAATAAAGAGAAATCAAAGGCAGAAGATAAGCAAGGGGCGGCAGAACAAGAATTAAGTCCTGTGCGGAAAGAACTAGGAGAGCTATTCGATAATCTTGTAGGGCAAATCCGTGCAATTGATACACCTGTATCGCTTGGCTTTGCTGGTAAGAGTTTTTATTATAGCGTACGAGACAAATTTACCAGAGCATCTGCCGGCAATCGGAAAGATTTTCCTCCTTATTCATTGCCCTTTAAATTTTCTACAGCATCAGTTAGACAATCTCATACTCATATGTTTATTGTTTCTTCAGAGGGAATCTCATTAGGAAGAGTGAATGATCGTATTATAGATTGTAGCCTTGACACAGAATTTTCTACAGATCCCGAGAGGGGAGAAAAATATCTAGATTCTTATACTGAAATAGGGAGATATAAAACTCCGCAAGAAGCAATTGAAGGTTTAGAAAACTTCATAGAGCATACTCTATAGATTTGATGCAGTATAATTTACCGCCATCTCCACGAAGGCCAGATGCATCGGTGAGGGGAAATCGAGGGTCAGCTCGGGGTGGAAGGTGGTCGCCATATACTGCCCTTTTTGTACCCATGCCGGATGATCGGCGAGGATGGCTTTGACCTCGGTATCACCCGCATCTGTGATAATCGGCGCGCGAATATGGGAGATCGGATAGCCATTAACCTCGGCCTGATGGCTATCGAGCTGTCGGCCATAAGCGTTGCGCTGTACCGTAATGGGCAGCAGGCCAAAGCTCTTTTGCGCGGGGTCGGTAACTGTTTGCGCCATTAAGATAGAGCCCGCACAAATCCCCCAAACAGGTTTTGTCTTGAATTGTTCTGCGAGCGTGTCCCAAAGGTCAAAAACTTCAATAAGCTTGAGCATTGTGGTGCTCTCACCACCGGGGAGAATAAATGCATCCACTTCATCAAACTCTGCAGGTGTTTTGACGGCTTTGAAAATACCGCCTGCGGCCTCGATATGCGGCTGATGCGGCTGCACCGCGCCTTGCAGCGCTAAAACACCGATGACAGGTTTTGGTGACATTGTCCGGTTACCAACCGCGGTTAGCCATTTTTTCGCTCTCTTCTAGTGAAGAAAGCTCTGTACCACGCATTGCTTCGCCCAAGCCTTTGGAGGCTTCAAGAACCATTTTGGGGTCATTGTAATGTGCCGTGGCTTTTACGATCGCGCGCGCGAAATTGGCAGGGTCTTCGGCTTTAAAGATACCGGAGCCCACAAACACAGTTTCCGCACCCAGTTGCATACAAAGCGCCGCATCCGCAGGGGTCGCAATACCGCCAGCCGCAAAGTTTGGCACAGGCAAACGGCCTTGTTCTTTAATCAGTTTCACAAGCTCGAACGGCGCGCCAAGATTTTTGGCCTCGGTCATTAGCTCCGCATCATCGAGTACGGTAATGCGTTTGATATCCTGATTAATCTGGCGCAAGTGACGCACAGCTTCTACAATGTTACCAGTACCGGGCTCGCCTTTTGTGCGCATCAAGGCTGCACCTTCACCAATACGGCGTAGGGCTTCACCCAAATTTTTCGCACCACAGACAAAAGGCACTTTAAAATCGAATTTATTGATATGAAACTCTTCATCCGCAGGGGTGAGTACTTCGCTCTCGTCAATATAATCAACGCCAATGGCTTCCAAAATTTGTGCCTCGGCAAAGTGACCAATGCGGCATTTCGCCATCACGGGAATAGAGACGCTCTCCATGATTTCCTGTACAAGCTCGGGTGGGCTCATGCGCGCAACGCCGCCAGCCTTGCGGATGTCGGAAGGCACACGCTCCAGCGCCATAACGGCAACCGCACCTGCATCCTCTGCAATTTTGGCTTGATCCGCGGTGACAACATCCATAATCACACCGCCTTTGAGCATCTCAGCCAGACCTGTTTTGATATTAATCACATTTGCACTCATGATTTTGCGCCTTTCTTGTTGCTATGCGCGGTCTTTATAGCGATAAATATAGGGCAATGCAACGTACTTTCGACAAGGATTTAAAACGGATATG
>JBFHFW010000059.1:0-6958 GCA_041583395.1 Alphaproteobacteria bacterium | reverse complement strand
TTACCGCCGCGCTTGTGCTTTACATGATCAGAAACTGCGCTTGGCGCAAAACAGCATCCAAGGTTTTCACCACTCTTGACCCATGCGCTGAAAACCGAAGGTGAAGAAGTAAATCTTAAAAACTTGTAATTTTACATATTTCTTGTTATAGTGTTGGCATGCACGATTGTATAAAACGCATGTTAAAACCACTTTTTCAGCTATTGGCAGCTCCGGGGTTGGGGAACCCGCACAGTTTTAACCCACACGGCATTAATCTGCGCAGCTCTTCTGAGTCTGAATTAATGGCTGTAGGTGCCAAACCTGTAGCCATCATGTTCCCAACAGAGGTTACAGCACAAATGCAAAAAGCTATAGATAATGGGCATATTGTTAAAATTAATGAGCAAAAATGCATTACAAAATACCGTATATATTGTCAGCCCTCAGAAATTAAGCAGGTGAGAAACTCAGCCACTATATTGCAGGATATATTTCAAAATGGTGACTTTAAAATGGGCCCCGAAGATGACCAAAAGTTATCTTTTTGGAAAAAAGCCTTAAAAACAGACGTTCCTAATGTCCGTGGCCAAATCGTGCATGAACACAACCTTATTCGAAGTTCCTCTATAAGGGGAGAGACAACGCCGGCAAGTGAAGCGCTTTTAGCAGGAGAAATTTTGGCTATGCCGCCGATCCTTTTTAATGAAAAGCAAGCACCTAATACTGTTTTGGAAAAAGCCGTGGCAGAAGGAAAATTAGCCTCCGTCGAATTTGAAACAAGCCAAGTCACAGCAGTTTTTGCACAATCTAATAAAATTGAAGATGGTAAAGAACTCTTTGCTCGATATTATAAGGGTGATGTGGGATATGACCCACTGGGTGATCAGAAGGCAAGGCGTGTAGGTCAGTTGTTGGGTTTCACAGAAAATGATCTTGCGTGGCACTACTCGGACAAAGATCCAAATCCTAAATACACAAATCCAATTCTCAGAGATCTAATGGAAAAAACACACACTATCCGCATTTACGCGCGCCACCAAGTTATGCTTATGGATGCACCACGTCCGGAATTTGCCGAGCATCACCGCTCTTGACCCTCGCGCTGAAAACCACTATTTCATAAGCGTATGAGTATACAAACATATGAAATCATTACTGTTCCCGATCCCGTGTTAAAGGCCGAGGCACAGCCCGTGGCCAAGGTGGATGATGCGATCCGCAAGCAAATGGATCGCATGTTAGAAACCATGTATGAAGCCCCCGGCATTGGCTTGGCGGCTAATCAGGTGAATTTGCTTAACCGTGTGCTGGTCATGGATCTTTCTTCCCGCAAAGAGGGTGAAGAACCCAATCCGATTTGCATGGCCAATCCCGAGATTATCCTCGAGACCGGCGGGATGAGCATCATGGAAGAAGGCTGTCTCTCGATCCCGCGCCAATATGCGGAAGTCGAACGTCCTGCGATTGTGCGTGTGAGATATCTGGATTACCACGGCAAACAAGCCGAATTGGATGCTGAAGGCTTGCTCTCCCACTGTGTACAGCACGAGATTGATCATCTGAACGGTGTTTTATTTATTGATTATCTCTCCAGCCTCAAGCGCAATATGATCCTTAAAAAAGTCGAGAAGCTCAAAAAACAGCAGGTGTTGTAATGGGTGAAGCCCAAAAGCTAAAAATTGTCTTTATGGGCACGCCGGACTTCGCGCTGACGGCGCTCAAAGCCATCGTTGAAAAAACAGATCACGACGTTGTGTGTGTCTACTCCCAGCCTCCTCGTCCCAAAGGCAGGGGGCACAAGGTGCAGCTCACCCCCGTGCATGAATATGCACAGAGCCAAGGCATTGAAGTGCGCACGCCCAAAAGCCTGAAAAACAAACAGGTTCAAGAAGACTTTATTGCACTTAAGGCTGATGTGGCTGTGGTAACGGTTTATAGCTTGTTCTTGCCCAAGATTGTTTTGGAAGCACCAAAATATGGCTGCATCAATATTCATCCCTCGCTCTTGCCACGTTGGCGCGGTGCTTCACCGATAAAAAGCGCTATTTGGAAGGGTGATCAGGAAACCGGTGTAACTTTGATGCAAATGGATGAAGGCATGGACAGTGGCGATATGCTTACAAAGCGCAGGATTGCATTAGATAGTACAATAACCGCAACACGACTTGATGAGCAATTGGCAGATATTGGCGGGGAAATGATTGTTGAGGCGATGGATGGTTTGGCAAAAGGGGTGATGCTGCAAGCGACTCCACAAAATGAAAAAGAGGCAACACATGCGCGCTTATTAACCAAGGAAGATGGATTTATTAATTGGAATAATACAGCAGTAGAGATTGATCGTCAGGTTCGTGCTCTTAATCCATGGCCACCAGTCAAAACAGAGGATTTTAAAATTATACAGACAATTCCTGTTCCTCAAGAAACAGACCAACCGGTTGGTACTATCTTGGATCGTAAGGGGCATATTGCCTGTGGTGAGGGCACAGTCTTGCAAATCCTGCATATTCAGCCCGCGGGTAAAAAGCCGATGGATTTTGCGGCTGCTGTAAATGGTGGCTATCTCAAGGTCGGAGATATGTTGGCGTGAGTGATCAAACGTTACAGCGCTGGAAACTTACCATCGAGTATTGCGGAACAGATTATTATGGCTGGCAACGGCAAGAGGCCGTTCCTTCCATCCAGCAAGCCATTGAGGAAGCTATTCCCGAATTTAGCGGGCAGGTCTTGCGCATCCATGCCGCAGGTCGCACCGATGCGGGCGTTCATGCGCGCGGGCAGGTCGCACATGTTGATTTTGCTCCCTTTAAAAAACCGATGGAGGGGTTCGAGATCGCCAAAGCCATCAATGCTTTTCTCCGCCCACAACCCATTAGCATCGTAAGCGCCGAGCCCGTTGCTGGTGCAGGTGAGGAAGATGAATTCCATGCGCGTTATAGTGCAACCAATAAGCTCTATCACTACCGCATCATTAACAGGCGGGCGCTTTTGGGTCTGGATCAGGGGCGTGCATGGCATTTTAAACGTCCCTTGGGCGCAGATGCCATGCATGAAGCCGCGCAAATTTTGGTTGGCCAGCATGATTTTAGCACATTCCGCGATGCACAGTGCCAAGCGAACTCACCCATAAAGACACTGGATCGGCTGGATGTCACCACGCATGAATATGATGCGCAAGGCGGCACAGAGATTTTAATTGCTGCCGAAGGGCGTTCATTTCTGCATCATCAGGTGCGCAATATGGTCGGGACTTTGGTACTGGTCGGGGAGGGTAAATGGAGTGTGCAGGATTTTAAAGCTGCTCTAGAAGCCAAAGACCGCACCAAAGGCGGCGTGACCGCACCGGCAGACGGGCTGTATCTCATGCGGGTGGATTATTAAGAGGGTATAAATTCAGACGCGGTATCAACGGCGCTCATAGCAACATCTGTGACAACATCGCTACTAATGACCTCAGCAATAGCATTAAAAGCCAAGGATGCCCCTGGAAATACAAAATCTGTTAGACCAATAGCTGCTGCATTAAACATATCAACAGCAAAAAGACCAAGGCCTTCAATAATCGGTGCAGGGCCGGCTTCAACAGCGGGTTCCCAAAATCCGTAAAGGTCATCTCCTAGATGTGCTCCGTCTGGATCGGCTGCATGGGCATTAAAAGAGGATAGCCCTAAAAATATGAATACGGCGCCTCCAAAAAGAGTAAATGGGTTTGCAAACCATTTGCTCCATATGCCCCAGCTTTTCTTTACAAATTCACCCACGAAAAAATCACGCCTTTTGCTGTTATACTATGCAACACCTGAGACGTTACCATAAATTATGAAAAATATCAAATTTAAGATGATTCCTCTCCATTGTAATAAAAACGGGATGGAATACGCTGGAGGTTCGAGGGGCATTGACGGGGTAGATCCCCTACCTTAATGAGTAGATATGCGAATTTTTCATGTGATTCTTGTAATATTGACATTGGTTCTGGGCAGCGTGTCTGCTCACGCCGATGATCCTGCGGATTATACGGATGAAATTGCACGTGCCGAGGCCTATTTGAACGCACTGGATACAGGGCAAGCACGCTTTGTGCAAACCGCGCATGATGGTACGCAGTTGGTGGGTACTTTTTATATTGATCGCCCGGGCAAGTTGCGTTTTGAATATGATCCGCCGATCGAGGACTTTGTCGTGGCCGACGGGCTTTTTATCTATTTCTATGATGCCGAGCTTAAAGAGCAAAGCAATGCACCCATTGGGCAGACATTGGCCGATTTCTTTTTGCGTAAGGAGGTGGCGCTCAGCGGTGATATCACCGTCACAGATGTGCAGCGTGGCGGCGGATTATTGCAGATTAAGCTGGCGCAAACGGATGATGTCGAGGGTGGTTCGATCACATTGGGCTTTATCGAGGAGCCTGAAATGCAGCTCAAGAAATGGCGGATTGTTGACGGGCAGGGCTTGATTACCGAAGTGGAGCTATTTTATTTGCAAACAGGTATGAAGCACCCAAGCGGGCTATTTGCTTATATTGATCCCGAACATGGCAAGGCGAGTGATAATTTCAATGAATAAAAATCCGATTGATCACTTGATTAAAATGCTCTCGGGCTTACCTGGATTAGGGGGGCGTTCGGCGCGCCGGATTGCTCTGCATTTGCTGGCGAAACGTTCTAGCTTGATGATCCCGCTGGCTGCAGCATTGAAACAAGCCGCCGAAGAAATCAAGGAATGTACGAGCTGCGGTAACCTCGATATGGTGAACCCGTGTGCCATTTGCCAAAGCGCAAAACGTGATCGCTCAACCATTTGTGTTGTCACCAGTGTCAGCGACGTTTGGGCGATTGAAAAAACAGGCAGCTTTAAGGGTTTATACCATGTGCTGGGTGGTTTGCTCTCTGCGCTCGATGGGATAGGGCCCGGAGATCTGCGCATTGCCGAGCTTCAAGCGCGTCTTGCCGAGGGCAATGTGCAAGAGGTCATTTTAGGTCTCAGCGCGACAGTTGACGGGCAATCAACCGCGCATTATATCGCTGACCATATTGATAAAAGCCAGATCAAGGTCACCCAGCTCTCCCACGGAGTGCCGGTAGGCGGCGAGCTGGATTACCTTGATGACGGGACGATTACAACCGCGCTCAGAGCGCGGAAAATTGCATAAACTCTTATTCCATTTCAGAAATATAAACTGTGCCGTTTGAGGCAAAAGCCAGCGCCGCAACATGTGTGCTATGCGCACTGCCGTCGCCACCGATGGAGAAACTGTAATATGTGCCCTCGGGGAAATAATGATCGGACGCTGTGGCTGTCACGCTGGAATCGCCAAAGGCCAAATAGACTGGCACATCGGCATAAAGCGTCACCACACGTGTGGAAGCATTAAAGGCCGTTGCATTTTTGGCGGTCGTGCCGGTGGCAGAAATAGTTTGCGCAGCACCATCTTTCAAGCGCAACGCGGGGATCACATGATCGTTAGAGTCAGTAGGGAGAATAGTCGACATTATATTGTTTCCTTCTTAAAAATAAAAAAGCGACCTCTTGAAAAGAGATCGCCTGTTAAAAGATACATTGGTAGTGGTTAATGGAGCCGAGTATAAAAACTCTCCCTCTAATTGTCAAGGAATTTTTTCCTAAATATGTACTGTATTAAGCATCTGTCATTGCGAGGAGGTAAAACCGACGAAGCAATCTATTGGCTTTTTATAACTATGGATTGCTTCGCTATGCTCGCAATGACAGCAGATTCAAGGGGCGCTTTCTTTAAATCTGATACAGCGTCACACTGCGCCGTGCGGTGCCGCGCATTTGCGAAAATAAAACGCCCAGCAGCGCCCAGCCCGAAATCCATAGCGCATTAAGTACGGCATGCTTGGCCAAAAATATATCTGCGCAGGCAAGGATGAATAATACGGCGATGGCACTCCATATGGCGTTAGCTTTGCTGGAACGCCGTAAGGCCGAAGGGATAAAACAGGCCGCAACTGTCAAAATGCATAAATATGAGGCGGCTGCTCCGATCCAGCCAATCTCGTAAATCCTTACAGCCAGCGAGCTTTCCGCCGCCAAGGGCGCGAGGCCTAGATCTTGTAAAAGCGGTAAATGCGCCCAACCAAGCCCGAGATAAGAGGCTTCGCTCAAGGGAAAAAGGTTCCATGTCAGATGGCTTGTCCAGACGCTGGCAATGATGCTGAATACGAACAAAGTTGCCAGCCATAAGAGCCCGCGGTCATGTCCCATCATTTGCGCCACCCAAAAGATCAGGCCGATCATAAAAATTTGCCCCATGGCGGCAAAACGTGCATGGAAAAAGGGATCGAAATGCACGGCACTTTGGATATTTTGCGAGGCAAGATAGGTATGAATATTTTCAGATAGATCAACGACACCGGGCAAAGCTGCGGGCATGAAAGATGATAATATGCCCGCACCGATAAAGACAACAAATAGCCCGGCAGCTAATAAAAAGCGTGGTGTAATCAAGCGCACGGCACGCGAGGCTTCACGGCGGTTATGTTCGCGTGATAAGGTTCCCAGAATATGACTGGCGAGTTTCCCCTTTGAGTGTGAGGCATGCGTCCGGTCAGAAGCATCCGTTTGCTTAAGTGTTTCACCAATCCATAGCACATGCCCCAATGCCAACGCTCCCCATAAGATCATCAGCAGGCCGGTGATTTTAAAATCGGGCATGCTAAACAAAAAACAAAGCGTGCTTAGCGTCACCAGAAATAGAAATACAAGGTTATTCCGCGTGCTGCCTTGGGGTGTCATCATCTGTATGTGGCTATATTATCAAGCGCACCAAGGCGAATAGCCGGCATTGCGGTATCATTGGTGGCCGGTGCGGTGTGTAGCGCCAGCCGCCGTGCAATCGTCAGAGAAAGCGCGTGTTTGGGGAAATCGGGCTTATCCTGCGGTGATATCGTATCCAGCGCATATAAAGCGTCATCCAACCGCACCAGATGTTGCCACAAGCTGCGGTCGAAAG
>JBFHFW010000058.1:0-6962 GCA_041583395.1 Alphaproteobacteria bacterium | reverse complement strand
GTTCTTCCCTCGCAGATTTTTAATGTAAAGCCCGGTGATCTTTTTATCGTGCGCAATGTAGCGAACCTTGTCCCCCCCTTTGAAGCCGATGACTCCCATCACGGCACCAGCGCGGCTTTGGAATTTGCCGTTCTCGGGCTGCAGGTCGAGAAAATTATCGTAATGGGGCATGCGCAATGCGGCGGAATCAGAGCCTGCGTTCACAAACATATCACCAAAGAATCCAACAGCTTTTTCATTGATAAATGGCTTTCGCTGCTGGAGCCTGTTGCACAAAAAACGCTTGATACAAACGCAGATGTAGAAGCCCAACAACGCTTGATGGAATTGGCAGCCATTAAAGGCTCTCTTGAGAACCTGACCACATTCCCCTTTATCAAAGAACGCATGGATAATAGCACACTAACCATACATGGTGCCTATTTTGATATTGAAGACGGGCAGCTTTATCTGCTGGATAAAGAGATCAATGATTTTGTGAAGGTCGATTAATCACCTTGTGGATCATGTATGCAGACATGGTGATGCCGGCATCATAATGTTTTATACTGCCCCTCATGGCTTCTTATATCCTTAAACGTCTGCTCTTAATGCTCCCGACTTTGTTCGGGGTGATGCTGATCAGCTTTGTGATTATCCAGTTTGTCCCCGGTGGCCCGGTCGAGCGCATGATTGCCGAGCTACAGGGACATGGTGGTGAGGCCACCTCTCGGATATCTGGTGGCGCGGGGGGCGAATTGATGAACGGAATGCCGCAGGCTTCCGTCGGACAATCCTCCAAATATCGCGGGGCGCAGGGACTTGACCCTGATTTCATCAAAGAGCTGGAAGCCATGTACGGTTTTGACAAGCCGGCCTATGAGCGCTTTTTAACGATGATCTCCAATTATATCCGCTTTGATCTAGGGGATAGCTATTACCGCGATATTAGCGTGATCCGCTTGGTGCTTGAGAAAATGCCCGTCTCCATTTCGATAGGGTTTTGGTCAACGCTACTGATTTATCTGATTTCAATCCCGCTGGGTATTAGAAAGGCCGTGCGTGACGGGACGCCTTTTGATTTTTGGACCAGTGCTGCGGTCTTTATCGGTTATGCCATTCCCTCCTTTATGTTTGCGATTTTGCTGATTGTACTTTTCGCAGGCGGGCAATATTTTGATTTCTTCCCGTTGCGGGGACTGACTTCGGAGGGGTGGGAGAATTTCAGCATCACCCACAAAATCCTCGATTATATGTGGCATATATGCCTGCCCGTGTTAGCAATGGTAATCAGCGGCTTTGCTTCGCTGACGCTGCTCACCAAAAATTGCTTTATGGATGAAATTCACAAGCAATATGTGATGACCGCGCGCGCCAAAGGCCTCACCGAGAAACAAGTGCTTTACGGCCATGTCTTTCGTAATGCGATGATTATTGTGATTGCTGGATTTCCGGCGGCTTTTATCTCGATCTTTTTTACAGGATCGCTCTTGATTGAAGTTATCTTCTCACTCGATGGGCTGGGGCTGTTGGGGTATGAGAGTGTCATTAACCGCGATTATCCGGTCGTGCTCGGCACGCTTTATATGTTTGCACTGATTGGCTTGGTCATGACTTTGGTGCGCGATATTGTCTATGTCTATGTTGATCCGCGCATTGATTTCGGCGCAAGGGGAGGATGAACATGACACTCTCCCCGATTACCCAACGCCGCCTTATGCAATTCAAAGCCAATCGCCGTGGCTTTATTTCGCTGTGGGTGTTTATTTCGCTCTTTCTTTTTGCACTATGTGCGGATTTTATTGCCAATGATAAGCCACTGCTGATTTCTTATGATGGCGCGTTTTATGCGCCGATTTTCAAGATGTATCCCGAGACCACCTTTGGCGGAGATTTCGAGACCGAAGCCGAATATCGCGATGCCTTTGTTAAAGAACTGATCGAGGAAAAAGGATGGATTTTATGGCCGCCTGTGCGGTTTTCTTATGACACGATCAATTACGATCTCCCCTCCCCCGCGCCAAGTCCGCCCACGCGTGAGAATATTTTCGGCACGGATGATCAGGGGCGTGATGTGGCCGCCCGCGTGATTTACGGCTTTCGGATATCGGTGCTCTTTGGCTTGATCCTCACACTCATAAGCTCGGTCATCGGGATTTTTGCGGGCGCGATGCAGGGCTATTACGGCGGGAAACTTGATCTACTGATGCAGCGCATGATCGAGGTCTGGGGCTCTATGCCCTCGCTTTATATCCTTATTATTTTCTCGGCGATGTTTGTGCCGGGCTTTTGGACGCTGCTCTTTATCTTACTACTCTTTTCATGGGTGTCGTTGGTTGATGTGGTGCGGGCAGAGTTCCTACGCGCACGCAATTTCGAGTATGTGAAGGCCGCCCATGCGCTTGGTGTTTCCAATCCGGTGATTATCTGGCGGCATGTGCTGCCCAATGCGATGGTGGCGACCATCACCTTTATGCCCTTTATCCTGACAGGTTCGATCACGGCACTGACCTCGCTTGATTTCTTAGGCCTTGGCCTACCACCCGGATCGCCTTCACTGGGAGAGCTTCTGGCGCAGGGAAAAAATAATCTGCAAGCGCCATGGCTGGGGATTGCGGCCTTTGTCTCGCTGGCGATGATGCTGACCCTTTTAACCTTTATCGGCGAAGCGGTGCGCGACGCCTTTGACCCACGAAAGACTGCCCTATGATTAGAAACTCAATCCAAGCCCTGCATGACGAGATATCAGCCTATCGCCGCTCTTTACATGAAAACCCGCAAACTGCTTTTGAGGAAACATTTGCCAGCGATCTGGTTGCTGAGAAGCTGAGTGAATGGGGCATCAAACATGAGCGCGGCATTGCCGTCACTGGCATTGTTGCCACGATTGAGGGAGAAAAAAACTCATCCGGTAAAGCCATAGCGCTGCGCGCGGATATGGATGCGCTTGATATTTTGGAAGATCCTGAGGACAAACCCCATGCCTCCAAAACCAAAGGCAAGATGCATGGCTGCGGGCATGACGGACATACGGCGATGTTATTGGGTGCGGCAAAATATCTGTCCGAGAACCGCAATTTTGACGGCACGGTACATCTGATTTTCCAGCCCGCCGAGGAAGGCAAAGGCGGTGCGCATAAGATGATCGCCGAAGGCCTGTTTGAGCGTTTTCCCTGTGACCAAGTGTTCGGCATGCATAACTGGCCAGATATTCCACGCGGGAAAATCGGCATGCGTGCAGGGCCTGTGATGGCGGCCGCCGATCGCTTTGACATTCATATTTCCGGCAAGGGTGGTCACGCCGCCATGCCCAACCAGACCATTGATCCGATTATCATGGGCGCGCAGATTGTGAGTGCTCTGCAAACCCTCATCAGCCGTACGCTTGATCCGGTGGATACGGCTGTGATTTCCATTACCAATTTTAATGCCGGCACGGGTGCTTTTAATGTGATTGCCGACCGTGCGCATCTCAGCGGGACTTTACGCAGCTTTAAGCCCGAGACCCGCGCACTCCTCCAGCGGCGCATTGGTGAGATCGCAAATGACATCGCCAAAAGCTTTGGTGGATCGGCAAGCTGTCAATTTGAAGGGGGCGGCTATGACCCGACCATTAATGATGAAGACGCCACGGACTTTTGTGCAGATATTGCGCGTGATTTAGTGGGCGCAGAAAATGTCGACACCAATATCAATCCGTGCATGGGGGCAGAGGATTTTGGCGCAATGCTCGCCGAAAAACCGGGATGTTATATTATGATGGGACAAGGCGAAGAGGATTCTAGTAGCCACCACAATCAAGGTCTCCACACCCCGCGCTATGACTTTAACGATGCCATCATTCCGCTAGGGATTGAGTATTGGGTGCGCGTTGTTGAGGGAGCATTGGCACCTAGTTCATCGTCTTAAACGCATAGCTTTCCCTAAGGCTGTCTGAGCTATTATGTGCCTCTGCATCGCTACAAAATTCGCCCTACTTACAGATAAAATGCCACTCTGCCCACGGAGCGTATAAGGGCTTTCGCAATAAGTATTAAATATATCTACGGTTTTCGTATATACAGGATGGTATTTTTCCTGGTCTTCGTAAGACATTGTCTCTCTAAAGCAATCCAAACGACCTGCAAATTCTGCGCAGATCATTAGCCCCTTATTAAATATCATATTTAATTCTTTTTTGCTCAATTCTCCACTATTTTGAGCAATATCTAATGGTGTCTTAATGGCCGCCCTGTAGATATCCGGCAATGATTTTTTAAATGTCATGCTGTCTGTCTTCATGACAATCATATAAAACTCCTCTGACAGGCAGGAACGCAAACGTCTTTCTATGACAAAATCGCCCTCACGTCTTGAAGTACATTGTTTTGAGGCTATTCGAAGCGGTGCTAGATTAAATATTCGTGCCCTATCAAGCATGGCAAAAATATCGTCTCTAATATCTTCAGATTCTCTAGCAAAACCTAAATTCAGCATCTTTTATTTCCGTTTTTCCGCCCGCTCTATCATCTTAAGCCTTAATACACACAATGTTTCTCTATAAAATTCAAGCCTAAAATATATTTGACAACTTACCCCCAAGTGCGCTTTAAAGGGCGTATGAATAAAACAGCAATCAAAAACTTTAACCGACGATGCCCTCGCTAATCCTTTTAAGCGGGCGCTTTTGATTGCATTTTTCTTTACCTTCCAAAATTTTATGCTGATACAAGGCCAACGCTTGCAAGTGTGAGGTCTAACAGGCATATTTAACCAACAATAAAGATGAAGAAAAATGACACAAATTCAAATCGACAAAATCAGCTCTGTGACAAAAAATCTGGGGCTTAATCATGTAGAAACCCTGACCGACGATCTCTCTTGCGAGATGGGAACGGTTTTGGCCGTACGTGTTTTGGAAGACAAAACGATTTATAATGACCTTGAGCTGGTTTCAGGGCGCATGTCCAAGCTAAAAAAAGGCGATATAATTGCCGTAGCACTTGGTCAGCGTATGGCGCTGAAAGGCTTTGTCGGGCGACTGCCGCATAGCCTTAAGACCGATGATATTATCCACCTACTCAATCTCGGCGGGGTCGCCGGTGTGTGTACCAGTGCCAACGTGAAAGAAGTGGGCGAGCCTTTGCGCGTGCGCGTCCTTGGTGGGATCGCGCGTAATGGCAAGTTGCTCAATATCGGGCAGGCGAGATTGTTCGAGCCTGTTGATGTGATGGACAGCAAAATACCCCTTATCATTACAACGGGTACCGGCATGGATAGCGGTAAAACAACCGTTGCGACCGAGATTACAAAGACGCTCAGCCGTATCGGCATGAAGCTGGCGGGTGCGAAGCTTACCGGTGTAGGGGCGCAGCGTGATATTTTCAAAATGCAGGATTACGGCGTACGCAAGGCGGTGAGCTTTGTGGATTGCGGCGTGACGTCGACTGCCAATATGGATGCCGTAGCCCTGACAGCTGTGACAAAAGGCGCGATCCAGCATCTTTCCGCAGACAAGCCCGATGCGATTATGATCGAGTTTGGTGATGGCTTAATGGGACGTTATGGCGTGAAGGCCATTTTGGAAGACCCGCAAATTCAAGCTAATGTGCGCTTGCATATTGGCTGTGCCGGTGATCCGGTGGGAGCGATTAAGCTGGCCGAGGGATGTGCTGCGATCGGGCTGCCTTTGGATATTATCAGCGGTCCCGTGACAGATAATGAAGTCGGCAAGCAGATTATCAGCGAAGAGCTTGGCGGGATACTGACCTATAATGCCTTTACACAAACCAATGACTGGTTGGATTTAGTTATAGCCAGATGGGCGGTAAAAGATGCCGCAGCTTAATACGCATTTTGTATTTTATCATCCTGAGGCGATAGCCGAAGGATCTCAGGCCAAGATCTTTCGCTTCGCTCAAGATGACAATGAGAAACATGGAGAAACACCATGATTAAAGCCTCGATCATTGGTGCGATGGGCTATACAGGACTGGAGCTGATCCGGTTGCTGGTCGCGCATCCGCATGTGGAGATCGCTTACCTGACCTCGCGCCAGCATGATGATGTTGCGCTTGGTGAGCTTTACCCCCATCTAGCGAATCTGGATTTGCGCGTGACCAATACTGCGCCTGAAGAGGTTGCGGCAAGCAGCGATATTGTTTTTCTTGCTCTACCCCACCGCGCGGCGCAAGAAACTGTGGCGGCGCTGCATGGCAAAGTGAAGATTGTCGATTTGTCTGCGGATTTCAGGCTGGATGATGCAGCAACTTATGAACGTTACTACAATACGCCCCACAATTACCCTGCTTTGCTGGATGAGGTAGTTTACGGTCTGCCGGAAATTACGGGGGCGAAAGCGATTGCTGCAGCCTCAACGGTGGCTAATCCGGGGTGTTTTGCGCTGCTCTCGCAAATGCTGCTCCATCCCTTTAAGGGTGCCATTAAAAGCGCGGATATTTTTGCAGTAACAGGATCGAGCGGCGCAGGAAAATCAGCGACAGACGGTACGCATCATCCCGTGCGTAATCACAATATCAAGAGCTATAACATCAATAAGCACCGCCATATTCCTGAAATTATCCGCGCAGGCGGTATAACCGAGGATCAACTTAATTTTGTGCCTTCCTCGGGGCCCTTTACACGCGGGATTTTTGCGCAAGCTTTTATTACGCTGGACAAGGATGTTGATTTCTCTGGTGCCTATAAAGGCACACCTTTCGTGCGTATCGGTGATAGCGTAGCACTGGCCAATGTTGTAGGGTCAAACTATGTCGACCTTAGCTTTATGCGCGGCCAAGATAATCGGATTTTAGCACAAGGTGCCATTGATAATCTGGTCAAAGGTGCGGCGGGCTGCGCCGTGCAAAATATGAACATTATGTTTGGAATGGATGAAACAACGGGGCTGAACATAATAACGCCTCTTTACCCTTAGGATTGATAACAATGACAACAACACCGAATTTCTTCATTAACGCCTTTTACGAGAGCAAGTTCCAAGG
>JBFHFW010000057.1:0-7052 GCA_041583395.1 Alphaproteobacteria bacterium | reverse complement strand
TGCCGCGTTATTCGCCGCAAAGGTCGTGTTTACGTGATTAACAAGAAGAACCCACGCTTCAAAGCGCGTCAGGGTTAATCTGTAACACATTAAAATATAATAGATTTTCATCCCCTGTTGGCGGTTTGCGGCAGGGGTTGTTTTTTGTCCTGAAATATATCTGAACAACTCTATGAACAAATGATGTTAAGCACTTGAATGCTGCATTAAACAGGGTATAAAGGGAGCATGTTTTCAAAGATGTTTGGATTTATGTCGGCCGATATGGCTATTGATCTGGGAACCGCTAATACGCTTGTGTATGTGCGTGATCAGGGTATTGTGCTCAATGAACCATCGGTCGTGGCAATTTCCCAAAACGCGAATGGCAAGAAACAAGTGTTGGCAGTCGGGAACGAGGCCAAGCAAATGCTTGGGCGCACCCCGGGTTCTATCACAGCCACACGCCCCTTGCGTGATGGGGTGATTGCGGACTTCGAAGTAACCGAGGCGATGATTAAACACTTTATCCGCAAAGTGCATAACCGCCGGTCTTTTGTTTCCCCCAAGATGGTGATTTGTGTGCCCTCCGGCTCAACGGCCGTGGAGCGTCGTGCTATTCAAGAATCGGCTGAAAGCGCGGGTGCAAGCGAGGTTTATCTGATTGAGGAGCCTATGGCAGCTGCGATTGGAGCGGGTCTTCCCGTGACCGAGCCCACAGGCTCGATGGTGGTTGATATTGGCGGTGGTACAACAGAAGTGGCCGTGATCTCCCTTGGCGGGATTGTCTATGCGCGCTCTGTCCGCGTCGGTGGTGATAAAATGGATGAAGCGATTATCGGTTATATCCGCCGCGTGCATAATTTGCTGGTGGGCGAATCAACCTCCGAGCGCATTAAAAAGACGATTGGCTCCGCATGCCCACCCAGTGACGGTGAAGGTTCAACCATGGAGATTCGCGGGCGTGACCTCATGAACGGTGTACCAAAAGAGATTGTCGTGACCGAGCGTCAGGTGGCTGAAGCCTTGGCTGAACCTGTCGGGCAAATTGTCGAGGGTGTGAAAGTGGCGCTTGAACATACGGCGCCCGAGCTTGCGGCAGATATCGTGGATAAAGGCATTGTCCTCACGGGTGGTGGTGCGCTTCTCAAAAATCTGGATTTTGTTTTGCGTCACGCCACAGGTCTGGCTGTAACACTCGCTGACGATCCGCTCACCTGCGTTGCACTCGGTACAGGTCACGCGCTGGAAGAACGCAAAGCGCTCCGCCACGTATTGGTCGGAAGTTATTAGGTTCTTCTCTAATAGCTTATACTACAAATTATTTTCGGGCGGGGGAGCGATCGGCGCTTGCTGTTGGCTATTTACTTCAATCTGTTGGCGTATCGCTTCAATTTCTTGAGGGTCTGTGATCTTTCCATCCAGAATTTGATCTAGCAGTTTTTCGGCTGCTGTTGGTGTATCGTGTGACATTTTTTAAGCTCCTTTATTTATAGGGTAGGGATAGCCTGTCGCAAAACAATAATTATGTCAAGTAATATTTATCTTTCTCACAAAATTAATACATAGAGCTAACGATCTGATTTGTCATGGGGAATCTTTTGACGTAGTATGGGGTAAGAGTATTCATTTATACGATCATAGAAATAGAGTTCTCATCGTGAAACGTCGCGCCCAATCTGCTAGTCTAACTCGTCGCCTGACACCTATGGCGATGTTGGGTGGTCGCCTCAGTACAATGATTTGTATCGCGCTCTCGGTAGGGGCTTTGGTGTTTTCCAGCGTCAACCCGCAAACGGCACAAGGGATCAGGCTGAGCGTCAATGATTTGGCGGCGCCATTGCTCGGTGCTATTTCTGCGCCCATCCACGAGGCTGCGCTTTTTGTCCGTAATGTCACAGGACTGGCAGAATTACAGGCTGAAAATATGCGCCTCACTCAGGAAAATATGCGCCTGCGTGAGTGGTATCAGGCCGCCCAGCTTTATCAATCCGAAAATCATGCGCTGCGTGATTTGCTTAATCTTAAAGCCGAAATGCCCAAGAGCTATATCACTGCCCGCGTTCTGGTCGATAGCGGTAACGCTTTTGCGCGCAGTTTGCTGGTTGCGGGTGGTCAAAAAGACGGTGTGGAAAAAGGTCAGGCTGTCATTTCCGGCAGCGGCGCAGTGGGGCGTATTATCGAAGCGGGCGACGAGGTCTCACGGATATTGTTGTTGAGCGATATTAACTCCCGTGTGCCTGTGATGATCGAGGGTACAGGAACACATGCGATTTTGGCTGGTCAAAACGATGATCAACCGCGCCTTGAGCGTCTTCCAAGTGGCTATAAGCTGGAGGAAGGTGCGCGTGTCATGACATCGGGTGTTGGCGGTCTTTATCCGCAAGGATTGCCTGTCGGACGGGTTCAGGAGACAGAACAAGGTCTGCGCGTCATGCTTTATGCTGATCCCTCGCAACTGCTTTATGTGCGGGTGATTGAAAATCGTGAGGACTCTGTTCTACAGAGCATTGACGCTGCCCCTTAAAAGCCTCTAATTTGGCGTATGGGTGCATTTTCAACATGGGCAGAACGTATAGATCTGGGGCTTCGCCTGATGGTGCCCTATAGCCTGTTGTTCTTGCTGTTGATTTTTAATGTCATAGCACTGCCCATTCTTCCTTCTACGACAATGAAACTGCCTCTGATCTTGATGGGGGTTTATTACTGGGCTATTTACCGCCCGACGCTGATCTCTGTCTGGTTGGCATTTCTGGCAGGTGCGGCGCTGGACTTTATGATGGGCGTGCCGCTGGGGCTGAATGCTTTGGTGCTGGTGGTGGTGCGTTGGTTTGTCGTTGATCAGCGCCGTTTTTTATTCGCACAATCATTTATCATTATCTGGTTAGGGTTTTTATTGATATCGCTGGCCGCGGCCGTTTTACAATGGCTGAGTTTTGGTCTGGTCAACGGGACATGGGTGACGCTTGATTCGCAATTTTGGACATTGTTAGTCAGTAATGGCATTTTTCCCTTTATTTACGGTCTGTTACATCTGAGCCATAAAGCATTGCCTTTTCCCGCAGTCAACTCACCGTACGCGTTAAAGCGCCAAAGCCGCTATAAACGGGTGAAGAGGTAACGCGCAGATGGGAACAGATTTCGAGAAAAAAGAAGATAGCGCTAAAGTTTTTTCACGCCGTGCATTTGTCATCGGGTGTGCGCAAGGCGGACTTTTGGCTGTTTTGGGCGGGCGCTTGGCATGGCTGCAGGTTGCGCAAGGGCAACGCTATAAAATGCTCTCTGATAAAAACCGGATTGACGTTAAAATGCTGGCACCCTCACGTGGTGAAATTTATGACCGTAATGGTGTGAAACTGGCGGAGAATGAGCAAAATTTCCGCGTAATTTTAGTGCCTGAACAAGCAGACAGTATCGAGCAATCCCTGCGTGAGCTACAAAAATTGATTGATATTACGGATCATGAAATTGAAGAAGCAATAGAAAAGGCAGGGAAAATTGCCAAATTTGTTCCGCTTGAGGTTAAAGATAAGCTTAGTTGGCGCGATGTTGCAAAGATCGAGGTCAACTTGCCCGATTTACCGGGATTGTCCATTGATGTCGGGGAAATTCGCCATTATCCGTTGGACGAGGCAACCGCGCATATTGTGGGGTATGTTGGTGCCGTGAATAGCCGTGAAATCAAGGGGGCGCCAATGTTGGCGTTACCGGGAGTGAAGATCGGCAAAACTGCCATAGAAAACCGCTATGAGCAGGATATGCGCGGTGTCGCGGGCTCATCAGAGGTCGAGGTAAACGTGATTGGTCGTGAGGTGCGCGAGCTGACACGCAAAGATAGCCAAAAAGGGCGGTCTCTTTCTTTAACGATTGATGCGGGTTTCCAGACTTTTATGCAGCAACGACTAGCCAAGGAAAAAAGCGCATCCGCAGTTGTGATGGATGCCAAAACGGGTGCGGTTTATGGGTTGGTTTCCCATCCGGCTTTTGATCCAAATGCTTTTACACGTGGCCTGTCCGCGGAGATGTGGGAGGGGCTACTGGCAGATCCCGGCTTTCCGCTAACGAATAAAGCGATTGCGGGTCAGTATCCACCGGCCTCGACATTCAAAATGGTGACGGCCCTTGCGGGATTGCGCGCGGGCGTGACCAGTGCAGGGCGCAAGGTACATTGCGGCGGATATTACGAATATGGAGGCGACCGCTTTCATTGCTGGAATGCAGCAGGCCACGGGAATGTTGATTTGATCGATGCGCTGGCGGGATCGTGCGATACCTATTTTTACGAGATTTCAACAGATATCGGCATTGATAATATTGCAGCCACCGCCCGTATGTTGGGATTGGGAGAAAAGCTGGGCTTTGATTTAAAAGAAGAGAGACCCGGGCTGGTGCCGGATAAAAACTGGAAGATGGGGTATTTTGGCGAGCATTGGCGGCCGGGCGAGACGATTGTGGCGAGTATCGGGCAGAGCTATTTGCAATCCACGCCTTTGCAACTGGCAACAATGACAGCGCGTTTGGTCAATGGCGGCTATGCCGTTAAGCCATGGATGACAGGCTATATCGGTGCGCAGTCTTTAGAGAAAGAGCAATGGGAAAAGATGGATATAGATGATGCGCATTTGGCGCTGATCCGCAAAGGTATGCATAAGGTTGTTAATCATAGACGGGGCACGGCCTATAAATCGCGTATTGAGCAAAAAGGCCATGAAATGGCCGGGAAAACCGGAACCGCACAGGTGAAAAAGATCACCCTGAAGCAGCGTTATGCAGGCGTAAATAATGCCGATCTACCGTGGAAGCAACGCCACCATGCGCTTTTTGTCGGCTATGCACCGGTTCAAAATCCGCGCTATGTGTGCTCTGTTGTCGTCGAGCATGGTGTGGGCGGTAGCTCGACAGCGGCTCCTTTGGCGCGGGATTTACTGGCCGAGGTGCAGCGTATCGCGCCAGCCAAAACAGTGCTCCAGCCCCGTGATGTGATGGAGGGGTAGGGCGATGGCGCTGGGAACGATTAATCTCCATACCGAGCAAAGCCTGTTGCAGCGTATTAAAGCACTGAACTGGGGGCTTGTATTTTTGATTGTGCTGGTGGCTTGTGTAGGATTTGCCTCTCTTTACTCAGCCGCGGGCGCTAGTCTATCACCATGGGCGATCCGGCAAATGACACGCTTTGTCGTTGGTATCGCAGGGATGTTCGTGATTGCCCTCATTGATATTCGTTGGTGGTTCAAGTTGGTCTGGCCTGCTTATTTTGCGGGCATTGGCTTGCTGATCATTGTGGAAGTGATGGGGCATGTCGGCATGGGGGCACAGCGCTGGATTAATCTGGGTTTTATCCAGCTCCAGCCATCCGAAGTCATGAAAATCGCCGTTGTTATGGCGCTGGCACGTTATTTTCACCGTATGGATACGGAGGCTATGCGGCATCTCTCGACCCTTATTGTTCCTGCGCTGATTATTGTGGTGCCCGTGGCGCTGGTGATGGTGCAGCCGGATTTGGGGACAGCGCTGATGATCATAATGGCGGGTGTGGCGATGGTCTTTATGGCTGGTGCCCCCATTTGGATTTTTATATCGGGCGGTGTGCTTGCTGCGGCCTCAATTCCTGTGGCGTGGCATTTCATGCATGATTACCAAAAGCGCCGCGTGATGACCTTCCTCAACCCCGAGAGTGATCCGCTTGGCGCGGGTTATCACATTACCCAGTCCAAAATTGCTCTTGGTTCCGGCGGGGTCAGGGGAAAAGGCTTTTTGGAAGGCTCGCAGTCACATCTGAATTTCCTGCCTGAAAAACAAACGGACTTTATCTTCACGCTTTGGGCGGAGGAATGGGGCTTGTTTGGCGGGGTGGTCTTGCTCACATTATTCGCCATGATTTTCCTATACGGCATTCATATCGCCTTGCGCTGCCGTAGTCGGTTTAGCCGCTATCTGGCGCTCGGGCTGATGGTCAATTTCTCGCTCTATATCTTTATCAATATCGGGATGGTGATGGGATTGCTGCCCGTGGTCGGCGTGCCTCTGCCACTGATTTCATATGGCGGCACGTCCATGCTGGCTGCCCTTGCATCGTTTGGATTAATTTTATCGTGCTCAATTAATAGAGAAAGCAAAGTATAGAGCTCTAAAAGCGGCGTTTAAGCAGCTGTCTGAATACCTTTATCAGCTAAAAGCTCTTGCAATTCGCCGCTTTCATACATTTCGCGGATAATATCACAGCCACCAACAAACTCACCTTTTACGTAGAGCTGTGGGATCGTTGGCCAGTCCGTAAAGTCCTTGATGCCCTGACGCAGGTCGCTATCTTCAAGGACATTGATATCCTTAAAAGGTACACCGAGTTGTGAGAGAACCTGCACCACCAATGAAGAAAATCCGCATTGCGGGAAAACAGCTTCACCTTTCATGAAGAGAACAACATCATTGGAATCGATTTCTTTTTGAATACGGTCAAAAACAACATTTTGCATGGATGTAACTTTCTTGTTTAAATTTATTATTCGGGCACAGAGGTCTGTAGCGCCAACGCATGGAGGCTTTCACCAACTATGCCTTTGAGGGTAGCATTCACCATTTGGTGTTGTTGCACGCGGCTCTTACCCTTGAAGCTGGCGGATTCAACATAGGCTGCATAATGATCTCCATCACCGCGTAAATCCTCGATCCGGATTTTTGCATCCGGTATGCCAGCCTGAATTAAATCAATGATGGTTTTTTCATCAACAGCCATTATCAATACTCCGATCTAGCCTTGCATGAGTTGTTTTTTGGCTTCTGCGATAGCTTTGTTGAGCTCGATACCCATAGCATGGTCGCTGATATCCAGATCTTTTGCATCAAAATCTTTGCGTACGGCACGTAAGACATCGTCAAAACCTGGCTCTTCTAAATTGGCTTCAACAATTTTAAGGGCATAAGTGGTAGCATCCGCGCCAGAGAGGCCAAGCTTCTCTGCTGCCCACAATCCAAAGAGCTTGGAGCAACGGGCTTCGATATCAAAACTAAGTTTTTCATTATGAGCGTGCTTATTCTCAAAGGCAGCTTCACGTTTGTCAAATGATGTCATTTTT
>JBFHFW010000056.1:0-7122 GCA_041583395.1 Alphaproteobacteria bacterium | reverse complement strand
CTGCCGCGTTCAGGGCGCGTGTTCTTATCTGTGAAAGATGCGGATAAAACGGCTCTTCTCCCCTTGGCCAAAGATTTACAAAATATGGATTTTGAACTGGTCGCCACGGGTGGAACGGCACGCTTCCTGAAAGAACAAGGCTTGGAAGTCACACGCGTCAACAAGGTAATGGAAGGCCAGCCACATATTCTGGATGAGATCATCAATGGCAATATTGACCTGATGATCAACACCACGACGAAAAGTGCGCAAGCTGTCGCTGACAGCACCAATATCCGCCGTATGGCCATGATGAATAAAATCCCGTATTACACGCTCCTCACCGCGGCGAATGCCGGCGTGCAAGCTATCCGCGCGCTCAAAGCCCGTGAGATCGAGGTCGCACCGCTACAGGATTATTTCAAAGACGATACGCAGGATGAGGCAGCGGCTTAAAGTTGTTGACATATCTTAGCCCGCACTTTAAACAAGGGTATTATCGCAATATTTTTGAGGAGACAAAGATGCAAGACTGGCAAATCGGACACAACATGCAGCAACTTGAGCTGATGGAACGGGTTGATGGTCAACATTCTTCCGCATGGCTTGCCGGAATCGGCATCAATCAAGAAACGCAACTACGTGACGAATTTCAAGCAGCTTACGAGCAGGCTTATGATAGAGTAAAATGTCCAGCTCTCACTGGCGAAGGACTTCAACAATTGAAAGAGACTGTAAAACAAGAAGTTATAGAACAATGGCAAAAAGATGGTCGTCAAGCAGACCTCGAAAAACTAGATATCTCTTAAACTTGACGCTTCATTAAAACCTGCCTAATATAATCAGCAATGCAGCCTCTTACGGGGGCTGTTTGTTTTTTAGAGGGAAAAAAGGCCATGGAAAAATACCCAATGACTGTTGCGGGGCATAAAGCTCTGGAGGCAGAATTTCATGATTTAAAAACCGTGCAGCGCCCCAATGTGATCGAGGCGATTGCCGAAGCACGTGCCCATGGTGACCTTTCTGAAAATGCTGAGTACCACGCAGCCCGCGAGCAGCAAAGTTTTATCGAAGGCCGCATTCAGGAGCTTGAAGCTGTTCTCTCCCGCGCGCAAGTGATTGACCACACCACCATGAACGGCAGTACCGTTAAATTCGGCGCCACGGTCTTGATCGTTGATGAAGAAACGGATGTCGAGCGCACTCTTCAAATCGTGGGGGATTATGAGGCCGATAGTGATAAGGGCAAGATTTCAATCTCGGCCCCCATCGCACGCGCGTTGATCGGCAAGGATGTTGGCGACTCCGTTGCCGTGCAAACACCGAAGGGGCGCGTTGATTACGAAATTCTGGAAGTCAGCTTCAAAGAATAAAAAAGCCGCTTTACCCTTCAAATGGAATACCGGGCTCGTCTTTTGATGTGCGAACAACAAGAGAAGACTTTACCGAAGCAACGCTGGGCGCCGCAGTCAGCACATTCGAACGAAATCCCTGATAGTCTTCCCAATCCTTAGCGACAACCTTTAGAATAAAGTCCACATCGCCGGAAATCATTGTACATTCTCTGACCATCGGCTGTTTACGGATATAATCTTCAAATTCAACGACCTTTTTTTCTGTTTGCGTGCTAAGCGTAACCATCGCGTACACAGTCACACTATAGCCCAAAGATGCCGCATTAATGTCAGCGTGATACCCCTTGATATAGCCGCGCTCTTCCAATGAACGCACACGACGCAAACAAGGCGGTGCAGAGATACCAACATCTTTGGCCAGATCCACATTGGTCATACGACCATCGGATTGCAGGTTGGCTAGAATTTTTCTATCGATTTTATCTAATTTTGAGCGGCTCATGAACCCATCACCTCGTTGACAATAATGTTGAAACACGTAGACTTTGCATTGGTATAAAGTTGCGCGCGCAATCATGCAACAAGTTTTGTAAGAAAATTTCATTTATTTTATTTTTAACCTTCCCCGAGCCATGAAAAACATAAAAAACATGACATGCTGGATCATTACAGAAGGCCTGGTTGGCACGGAAAATCAATGCGTTGGCGTCGCACAAGCTCTAGGGGTTAAGACAGATATCAAGCGCATAAACCTGCATGAGCCCTGGCGAACATTTTCGCCTTATTTAGGGCTTGAATGCGCCCATACATTCAAACCACAGCTTGCTCCGCCTTGGCCGGATTTGCTTATCACAAGCGGGCGCAAAGCCATTGCAGCCGCGCGCTATATCAAAAAAGCCAGCAAGGGAAAGACATTTACGCTGCATATTCAAGACCCGCGAATCAACCCGAAGTATTTTGATCTGGTTGCCGTGCCCGCACATGATCCGGCGCGCGGTGATAATGTGATAGTCACAACTGCGGCGCCCAATAAAATTACGGCGCAGGCATTAACTGATGCCGCCACATATTTTGCAAATCGCTTTAGCACCCTGCCCACGCCACGTGTTGCCGTGATGATTGGCGGCAATAGCAAAGCCCATAAGCTCACACCTGCGATTATGGAGCACCTGTGCACACAGCTGAAAGCCCTCAGCAAAGATTATGGCCCCATGATTACAACCTCACGCCGTACGGGTGCTGAAAATGAAGCCTTGCTCCATCAAGCGCTTGCCGGAACAAATGCTTATATCTGGAATGGTGAGGGCGAAAATCCCTATTTGGGGATGCTGGCACTTGCAGATTTCCTGATCGTCACCAATGATAGTGCCTCGATGTTGTCCGATGCCGCCAGCACAGGCAAGCCCGTTTATATGGTGCCGCTTGAGGGCGGAGGAAAGCGCCTTAATCAGCTTCATGAGAACTTGAAAGCCTATGGCGCGGTTCGTGACTTTGATGGCACGCTAGAGCATTGGGAGTATGAGCCGCTGAATGATGCACAACTGATTGCCGATTTTGTGCGCCAAAGACTGGATTAGCCGTTTCCCACGGCCTATAAAGAAAACTCTACACAACATAATAATACAGGTTTTATGATGGCTGATACAAAGCACAGCAAAGTTCTTATCATTGGTTCCGGCCCTGCAGGTTACACAGCGGCGATTTACGCGGCACGCGCGAATCTAGAGCCTATGCTTGTCACAGGGTTCGAGCCCGGCGGACAGTTGATGATCACAACGGAAGTCGAGAACTATCCCGGATTCGCCGATGTTATTCAGGGCCCGTGGCTGATGGAGCAAATGCGCGCGCAGGCCGAAAATGTCGGCACGCAAATGATAACGGATTATATCAACGATGTTGATCTCTCCACCCGCCCCTTTAAGGCCACGGGTGAAAGCGGCACGGTTTATACGGGCGATAGTCTTATCATTGCCACGGGTGCTAAAGCCCGCTGGCTAGGCCTGCCGAGCGAAGAAACCTTCCGCGGCAAGGGTGTCTCGGCTTGTGCGACCTGCGACGGATTTTTCTTCCGTGGCAAAGAGGTTGCGATTGTCGGCGGCGGCAATACAGCCGTTGAAGAAGCGCTGTTCCTTACCAATTTCTGCTCAAAAGTGACTCTGATCCATCGCCGCGATTCCTTGCGTGCGGAGCGTATTTTGCAAGAACGCCTTTTTGCGCATGAAAAAGTTGAGATTCTTTGGGACACGACCGTCGAAGAGATCGTAGGCGATGATAACGGCATGACAGGTCTGCGCCTGAAAAGCACAAAAGACGGCTCTGAAAGAAATCTGGAAGCAGACGGATTTTTTGTCGCCATTGGCCATGATCCGGCAACCGAGCTTTTCAAAGGCAAGCTTGATATGGATGATGAAGGATATCTGGACACCAAACCCGACTCGACAGCGACATCCATCGCAGGCGTATTCGCCGCCGGTGATGTGGCTGACCATGTTTATCGTCAAGCTGTGACGGCTGCGGGTATGGGTTGCATGGCGGCGTTGGAAGCTGACCGCTTTTTAGCCGCACAGCCACAAAATGATAATGGAAGTAACCATCACAAAGAAGCTGCCGAATAAACCGTATCTTTTGATTAAAAAGGGAGAGATACATATGGGCGTTCTATTCAGATTTTTAACCTTTGTTACTTTGACCATGATTTGGGGTGCCCCTCAGGCTCTGGCAAAAATTGTCGATTATGAATTCGATATCGATTACAAAACTGTCAATTTCACCGGCAAAGATGTACAAGCCATGTCTGTAGGGGGCTCGATCCCTGCCCCGACTGTTGAAGCGACCGTTGGTGATACGCTGCGTGTAACGCTTCATAATAAAATGGATGTCGAAACCTCGGTACATTGGCATGGCATTTTACTTCCCAATGACCAAGATGGCGTCCCCTATCTGACCACGCCACCAATTAAAGCGGGCACATCATTTACCTATGAATTTCCTGTAAAGCATCACGGCACATACTGGTATCACTCGCACACAGGCCTGCAGGAACAGCGCGGTGTTTATGGCTCCATCGTGTTTCACCCCAAAGGAGAGGAAGCCGTCAAAGCGGATCATGAGGCTGTTATTGTGCTCTCGGACTGGACAGATGAAAATCCTAATCAGGTCATGCATAACCTCAAAAAATCCGATGATTACTATGCGCTCAAAAAAGATAGTGTGCAATCCTGGCTCAAAGTCATCCAGCATGGTCAACAAGCAATTAAAAACCGTATCAATGGCGCGCTCATGCGCATGGAACCAATGGATATATCCGATGTAGGATATGATGCGTTTTTAGCCAATGGCAAGCGCATCGATAAAATCCTCAATGTTAAAGCGGGTGAAAGCATTCGCCTGCGGATTATCAATGCCGCGGCCTCCAGCTATTTTAATTTTGAATATGCGGGCGGTGATATGAAGATTGTGGCCATGGACGGCGTTGACGTTGATCCCTTGCTGGTGGATCGCCAACGCATTGCCATTGCAGAAACTTTTGATGTTATTGTTCATGTGCCAAAATCCGGTAAATCCTATGAATTCCGTGCAACATCCGAAGACGGCACAGGCTATGCTTCCGTTATGATTGGCGCGGGAGAACTGGTGAGGGCAAAAGATATCTCACCGCCCAATCCCTTTTTAATGGATCATTCGATGCATGGAAAAATGGATCATGCCGCCATGGGGCATAATATGGGACACGACATGGCTGCACATGCCGCGATGGGACATGCTGTACGAATGCAAGAATACGAACTTTTACGTGCAACAAAACCGACGGCTTACGCCTCCCAAAAGCCTGTTCGTGAAGTGCAACTCAACCTGACCGGCGATATGGAGCGTTATGCATGGTCGTTTAACAACAAGGTGCTTAGCGAAGACAGTAAAATCCTGATCCGCAAGGGCGAGGTTGTGCGTTTTATCATGGACAACAAAACCATGATGCACCACCCGATCCATTTGCACGGACATTTCTTCCGTGTTTTAAATGGGCAGGGTCAATATTCACCACTCAAGCACACGGTCAATGTCCCGCCCATGCAGACAGTCACCATTGAATTCGAGGCCAACGAAGAAAAAGACTGGTTCTTTCACTGCCACAATCTCTACCATATGAAATCCGGCATGACGCGCGTGGTCAGTTACGAAGGAACGACAACGGCAACACGTACATCCATGGCTCCCCTATTTTCGGATCGCCACTGGTTTTACTTTGCCGATTTCATGGGGCAAAACAACTACACAACCGGCATGTTACGCGCCGAGAACACGCGCAATGCCTTTAATATCGAGTATGATTGGGACTATGATCATGAATATGAGGCCGAGCTGACTTATGAGCGCTATATCAATCGCTTTTTCGAGCTTTATGCAGGCATCGAGATTGAACGCGAAGAAACCGAAGACAATGAATATGAACGCGAAATCCGGCAAATCTTCGGGGCACACTATCTTCTCCCCTTGCTGATTGAAGCAGATATACGCCTTGATGATGAAGGACATGGACGCTTGGGGTTAAGCAGTGAATTACAGCTCACAGACCGTCTGGAGTTTGAGTGGGACGTCAATACCGACCGCGACTATAACTTGCAACTGGAGTACGAACTTAATAAAAAGATTTCACTAACAGGTGGCCGCCATAGCGATTATGATTGGGGCGCAGGTCTGAAGGTGAAATTTTAGGGGAATTTATATGGCGATGGATTGGGACAAGCTCAGGATTTTTTATGCCGTTGCCCGTGCAGGCAGCCTGACAGGTGCTGCAAAAGAGCTTGATCTCAGTCAATCTGTTATCTCCCGCCATATATCGGGACTGGAAGACGCCTTGGGGGTCTCTTTGTTTCGCAGACATGCCCGCGGCTTGATCCTGACAGAACAAGGAGAGATACTTTTTCAAACGGCTGAAGAAATCTCGCAAAAGCTCATCCATGCAGAAGATAACATTAACGACACACGCGCCTTACCCGAAGGCCCTTTGAAAATTACAGTCTCGGAATTTATTGGCTGTACATGGCTGGTGCCGCGCATTGCACGCTTTCGTCAAAAACATCCCAAAATCCAGCTTTCCATCTTGATGGATGATGAATTTCTGGATTTAAAAATGAAGGAGGCTGATGCAGCTATCCGTCTGGAAGCCGGTGAGGATACGGATCTTATCCAAAAACATCTTACCACGATCCAATTTCATATATGTGCCTCCAAAGACTATCTGAATGAATATGGCACACCGCAAACGCTTGCTGAACTTGAAGAGCATTATCTGGTCGGTTATACCAAAAAAGGTAACCGTCCTTTTGACGATCCAAACTGGTTTTTGGATGAGGCCGGTGTAGCACCAAAAACCAAACACAAAATTTTGCGCATGAACTCGATTTATGCCATCGAACAGGCCGTTTTAACCGGTGGCGGCATTGCTGCGTTACCGCTTTATATGATTGAAGAGAATAAAAATCTGCAAATTATATTTCCTGAAATCAAGCCGCCGCCGATTGATATGTATTTTGTGTATTCCGATGAGCACCAAAACTCGAAACGCACCGAATTATTCCTTCAATTTCTGCTAAAAAATGTAGAGAACACAAGCTTTTAGCCTATTCATACGCTCCATTTTTTGTGATAGACTAACTATATGAGTAACAAAACCAAGGTTATTCTCTTTAATTATGGTGGCGGGGTACGTGGCATTGTTCCCGCACAAATTATGAGCCAGATTGAAGAACGCACAGGCTTGCGAATGGCCGATATGGTCGATGTGTTT
>JBFHFW010000055.1:0-7161 GCA_041583395.1 Alphaproteobacteria bacterium | reverse complement strand
CTTCCGCACGCAAAACCCATGAACGCAAAAAACGATCAACGCCTAAGAAATCAACGTGGCTCTGCCCTGTTTTATATTTTTATCACCGTGGCGCTGCTCGCCGCGCTTTCCTATGCGGTTCTACAAAGCTCGCGCGGGGGAACGGATACATTATCATCCCGCAAAACCCACCTTAATGCCTCGGAGATCATCAATTACGCCAATAATATCGCCAATGCCGTCGCTGAACTTCGCCTGAACGGTACGGCAGATACGGCGCTGTGCTTTGATGACCCTGCATGGGGCGGCAGCCCGAATTACAATCATGCCGGATGCTCTGATAACGACAATAAAATATTCCACCCCGATGGCGGCGGCATTATCTGGCAAGAAGCACCAAGTGACGCCATGGACAGCGCGGATAGCCCCGATAATCTGTGGCGCATTTCCGGCTCCGATCATATCACAGATGTCGGCGATTGCACCGATAGCGCAGCATGCGCCGAGCTTCTCCTCACCGTAGATGAGCTTAAAGAAGAAGTCTGCGAAAAGATCAATGAATTACTGGGGATCGCCTCCATGGAAACCGAAACCAACATGGATCTCACCCCGTTTCAAGGCACGTATTCCGACGGACAAACCATCGGCGCAGGCATCGGTAGCCCGATCAAAGGCAAAAATGCTGCATGCCTCTTCCTCAGCACACCGGGGAAATATCTCTTCTATCGGGTGTTACAACGGCGTTAGGGAACTTCAGGAAAAATCAGGCTGTCGATAAAAAGAAGTCCAATCTTCTTCCTTCAACTTCGCTTCATAAGCTTGAGGGGTTGGATTAATCATCATACTGAGGCGAAATTCATCCTCAAGCGTGCGGGGCTTAACGTGGATCAAAGGATGCTCATGCACATCCCCTTTCCAAATACCAAAACTCCCCTCATCCATCTGCGCAACTTTATCTTGAGGCAACTGTGCATGATAAGCACTATGATGTGGATCTTCTGTTTGCGGAGAAGGATCTAAACACCCATAGTAATTAAAAGACACAGGCTCAACCTCAACCTTAACCGTATCATTTGCCCGCAAAAAGGGACCCTTGGACAGATAAGCCTTAAAACCGCGCACATCTGTTTCATTATCGCGGTGCCAAATTTGACCGCTATCGGGTAGAGATACAACAAAACCACTCTCAACTTCCTGATATCCCGTGGCATCACAAAAATCATTCAGGGTTTGGAAGACATCTTGCGCAAAATCGGAAAACCCCTCTTGCTCCGGAAAACCTCCGCGCAGGATATCTTTAACATCGGCCAAAGAAGTTTCACCCTTAATAAAAATAATATCCTTGCCAACATCATTATAAACCTCTGCTTCACTCCAAGGCTTGGTGCAAGATAAATCATCACACTTTAAGCTGCCCAGATAAGTCTGCACTTCCGTGCTCACAGCATTTTCTTGAAGTACGCCATTCACATCAGGATTAGCACGAATTTCGGATAAAACCGCAACATCCTGCCCCACCGCGACATGCCCGAATAGATATTGATATTGCTCACTATTATTTTTCATAATAATTAAGCTATCAAAAAATTAGTGCGGTGTCAAAAAAATCTAGACCTTAGCAAAGAAATCACACTATTGACTCTTCAAAAAAACCATATTAATTTTCAATAAAAATTGAGAGGGGATTATAAAACAATGAAGATTCCATCAGCATTATTAACATTATTTAATTTTAAAACAGACCCAAAGGAAGCTCTTATTAAAAAACAGCCTCAAGAAAAACAAGACGCGCTACGGTCAGTTCTTGATGGAAATAGCGAATTTAGAGATCACACAGAATTCCAAAATACGCGTGCCGTACTTCACGTTACACACAAAGATAATACGGCTGCCCAAACGGTTGTTGATGAATATTTGGATGTTAACATCTCAAATTTACCCGATGAGGCACAATATGTAGGCCCTGAATTTATGAGAGGCCTATGGCCTGTCTATAGCATAGAACTAACTGGTAATCCCGAAACATTCCAAGTATCCAAGCAACGTTTTAATGTTACCCTTAAAGATGGAACGCAACAACATCTCGGACTCTAACCCCGCCGCCAGCTTGCGCCATTGGCGCTATCTTCGATGATAATACCTTGTGCGTGAAGCTGATCACGGATCGCATCCGCGCGCGCCCAGTCTTTGGCTTCTTTGGCGGCTTGGCGTTCGGCGACCAGCGCATCGATCTCCGCATCAACTTCACCCAGCCCCAGCCACGCGGCGGGGTCTTGCTGTAAGATGCCCATGACATTACCTGCAGCCAATAATTGCCCTTTTAATTCGGGTGAGTTTTCTTCTTTCAGCAAAGTACTCAGCGCCGCCAACGCCGCGGGCATATTGAGATCATCGCTTAGCGCTTCCAAAATCGTATCCGGCACGCCAGTATCAGTGGTGTCCATATCTGCCATTTGCACGAGACGCTGGTACAGGCGATCAAGCAAACGCTTGCTGTCTTGCACCTTACCGCTCGACCAATCAAGGGGCTGGCGGTAATGCGCACTCAATAATGTGAGGCGCAAAGCCTCCCCCGGAAATTCTTCAATTAAATCATGCGCGAGTAAGAAATTCCCCAAAGACTTGGACATCTTCTCGCCATCGACAGTGACAAAGCCGTTATGTACCCAGAATTTGGCAAAAGCACTGAGATCATCTTCATGCCCCGTGGCGCAGCACGCTTGGGCAATTTCATTTTCATGATGCGGGAATTTTAAATCCGCCCCACCGCCATGAATATCAAAGGGCAGGCCAAGATGCTTTTCCGACATGGCCGAGCACTCGATATGCCAGCCCGGACGACCGCGCCCCCAAGGACTGTCCCAACCCTGATCATTCTCACCTGCGGGTTTCCACAGCACAAAATCGGCTGGATCTTTTTTGTAAGAGGCGACTTCCACCCGCGCACCGGCAATTTGCTCATCGCGTGAGCGCCCTGACAGTCCGCCATAATTCGCAAAAGACGGCACATGAAACAGCACATGCCCATCCGCTTCATACGCATGACCGCGTTCGATCAAGCGCTCGATCTGGTTAATCATCTCGCCGATATGCGCGGTGGCATGGGGCTGGATATCGGGCACAGCAACGCCTAGCGAGGCCATATCATCATTATAAATTTTGGTGTATTTCGCAGTGATCTCGCCAATTGGCACGCCTGTGTCTTCGGCGGCCTTGATGATCTTGTCATCGACATCCGTAATATTGGATGCATAGGTCACTTTAGGAAAATGCTGGCGCAGCACCCGTACCAGCAAATCAAAAACCACGGCCATTCTTGCATTGCCGATATGCGCATAGTTATAGACCGTCGGTCCGCACGCATAGAGTGTCACATTTTCGGGATTAAGCGGCGTAAAGACCTCTTTTTGACGGGTGAGGTTGTTATAAAGGCGCATGGCAGGCATAATTTTTCCTTCATCGAGTCCGTTTTTTACTGGAAAATAATCG
Source organism: Alphaproteobacteria bacterium (assembly GCA_041583395.1). Lineage (GTDB taxonomy): Bacteria > Pseudomonadota > Alphaproteobacteria > Micavibrionales > Micavibrionaceae > UBA6929. The sequence goes on along the minus strand of JBFHFW010000055.1, from coordinate 3,693 downwards.
AAAACCCCTGTAAGACCAAGTCCTAAATCAATAAAGGCTTGAGAAAATGGTATCAGAGATGGCAAAGATCGAAGAAATCAGCAACACCAATAAACCCTCCCGCGATGAAGCCGAGGCCGCCGTGCGCACCCTCTTGCGCTATATCGGTGAAAACCCTGCGCGTGAAGGCTTGATTGAAACGCCCAAACGCGTTGTTAAAGCCTATGAAGAGTTCTTTGCGGGTTATGGTCAAAATGCCGAGGACGAACTACGCAAAACATTCGATGATATTGAAGATTTCGATGATATGGTCATCGTTAAAGACATCGATTTTGTCTCCCATTGCGAGCATCACATGGTGCCGATCATCGGTAAAGCCCATGTCGCATACTGGCCTAATCAAAAGGTTGTTGGTATTTCAAAGCTCGCCCGCGTGGTCGAGATTTATGCCCGCCGCCTGCTGAGCCAAGAAAACATGACCACCAGCATCGTTAAGTCTATTGAAAACGCACTCGCCCCCAAAGGTGTGGCTGTGATGATCGACGCTAACCATCAGTGCATGAGCACCCGCGGTGTCAACAAAGCGGCCTCCAGCACTGTCACCAGCTCATTTTCCGGTATTTTCAAAGAAGATCGCGATATCCAGCGCCGCTTTTTGGATGCCCTTAAAGGCTAGGGCCTTGGGGTGTTAATTGCTTCTGGCTTTTCAAAGCGCGTTCAACCGCTTCTACTTCGGCAGGACGGCAAGGTTTGAAATGATCCAGCGCTGGCACACCCATGCCCAGTGCTAATTCATATAAATCCATCGGGTCTTGAAGCGTTGTATAGGCCTCTTGCAAGAACGCCTTTTGCCCCGCCTCATCCAGATGATCCATCACATGTTTAAAGAGGCGCACTCCCGGAGCATAAACAGCAGAGTAAACTCGATACATTGAACCACGCCCAAAGCAATGCGTAATTTTATCTTCAACAAATTTTGTATTACGCCAAGGTGTTTTTTCAATATGATAAGCAACAAGAGCCTTATCATCATACTTAGACATATGTTTTTTAAACAAAAAGTTATTGGTTACTTGCTTCTCGTAATACTCAAGGGCGGTAGCTGCCTGATAAAGCGCATCATCAGGATCTCCAAGATGCATTTGCATACATTGCGCTAAAGCCTCGGCATGAAAAGCCTCGATTCCTTGCATACAACTTAACCCAAAGCTGCTTGGCAAATCACTTTCTTTCATCAACTTTAAAAGGGAAGCAAAATGCATTCCATGTCCTAAAATTTCATGCTTTAAAAGTACCTTTAAACGCCCCTCATCCATCTCTGATACACGCGTGCGGTTAAAGCTTACAAAAAGGGTAGCGCCAACTCCTGTAATGTTTGCACGCGTCATACGATTACTCTCGAAAATACTGACCTGTGGTTTTGGTAAATCAGGTACCGTTTCAAGTACATTGTCCATATCACTCAAAGAGTTTTCAAAACGCGCGTCAAGCCAAGCCGAAATATCATCAACGGCAATTACACGGGTCTTTGCAGCTAAACCATTTAAGGCGTCATCAAAATCCACACCCACGGCTGTTAATTTTTCTTCTAAATCCGCACGCAATGAATCAATTTCAGTATCAGGAACATAAGAAAGTTCAAACCCCATCGTTGCACGCAGATAGTCCTGAAAATCGGTTGTCTGACCGTTCATCACATCTTCTAGATAAGCACGCAGCCCATAAACACGCTGATAGAAATGGCGGTCTTGCTGTGAGGATGGATGGGAGAGCATATAATTCAGCGCCTCCAAAACCTGCTCACGATCCTCAAAACGCATCTCCGTTTCCCATTGTGGCAGATTAAAATCGACAATCGTGTCACCGCCCAAATCTTTCTCAAGTGCGCTCCACGCACATAAAATGTCACAAAAATGGTGATCTAAAGCTTGTGGTAAGGTCATAAAAATACTCCTGAGATTATAGAAACGTACTTTTATGGCAAAAATACTGTGGGCACAAGGGAAACTTTGCTATATAAATAACGCATGAACTGGCGCACCCTTCTTGATCCTGATATTCAATTCTTCGTACACACACATGAAGATAGCGATATCCGTGCGCTAGCCCTCAAAAAACCACCGAATAAAGACTGGCCTTACGCACTCATCATAGATCAGATCAAAGCCCGCCAAAAAGCGCGTACCAAAATGCCGCAGTGGTTGGAGCGTGATGATGCGATCTTCCCTCCCTCCGATATTATCGAACAAGCCTCTTCCACCGCCACAGCTCTCTATAAAGCCAGCCTGTTTCATGGAGAGCATTTTGTTGACCTCACTGGTGGCTGCGGAATTGACAGTTGGGCACTGGGTCAAAGCTTCACACATGGCACGGTCATTGAACGCGATAAAGGCGCAGCAGAGATTCTCCGGCACAATCTCCCTGACCTTGAAATCCATCATATGAGCGCCGAAGATTATATCGACAGCATGCCGCAAACCGATCTCGTCCTCATTGACCCACAAAGACGTACAGCCCATAAGCGTGGCCTGTTCCGTTTTGAAGACTGCAGCCCCAATATCCTCGAGATCTTACCAAAACTAAAAAACAAAACAAAACGCATCGCCCTCAAAACCTCCCCGATTCTAGATATAAAAAAATCTATTGAACACCTTGTTTATACTGAAGAAATCCACATCATTGAATGGCAGAGCGACTGCAAAGAGCTTCTTTTTATTCTCAACCCACAAAAAGATTCCACAACGCCCCGTATCACAGCAATTTCCATCAATAACGAGGGCAAACCCATCCATCAGCACAGCTTTACCTTTCCCGAAGAACGTACAGCAAATCTTGTCACAAGCATGCCACAAGATTACCTCTTCGAGCCCTCACCCGCCTTCCAAAAAGCCGGGGGCTTTAAAACACTCAGCAGAAATTTTGACACCCCAAAACTGGGTCAACACACCCATCTTTATACTGCAAAAGAAGACCGCCCCGATTTCCCCGGCAGACGTTTTAAAATCCTCGGCATCTATCCCGTACAAGCCAAGGCACTGCCCATACACAAAGCCAATCTCACCATACGCAATTTCCCGATGGATGTAAAAGCACTCAAAAAGAAGTTAAAACTCACCGATGGCGGGGAAGATACACTCTTTGCCTGCACGCTTGAGGACGAAACACACCGTCTGATCCATGGACAACGGCTGTAAAAACAAATAACAAGGAAACACAACAATTTATTATTTATTGACATATAAAAAAATGCCTAGTATGAAGAAATCAAACCAATAACTAATAATGAGCGCACCACCCCAACTGGTTTAAAAATAAATGAGCAAAACAAACCCATCCATTATTAATCTGTTATTGGAATCCTACCGTCAGGGATTGGTCGCCGTACACCCCAGATATATTCTAGATCAGCATCTACCCACTCCCCCACGAAATGGACGAATTATCGTAATAGGAGGCGGCAAAGCAGCCGGCGCCATGGCAGAGGCCGTTGAAAAATACTACCAGAATAAACATAGCGTTACTGTTGAAGGAACTGTTGTATCCAACGATATCACGCGATCAAAAACCCAAAACATCACCGTATGCCAAGGGTCACACCCTGTTCCCTGCGAAAAAAGCGCAGCAGCAGCACAAAAAATTCTTGAACAGGCACAAAGCGCCACAAAAAAAGATATCGTAATCGGGCTAATTTCCGGCGGCGGTTCGGCGCTTATG
>JBFHFW010000054.1:0-7166 GCA_041583395.1 Alphaproteobacteria bacterium | reverse complement strand
GGCTTTGCCGTAAAGAACGACTTTTGCGCCAAACTCTTCTGTGCGCTGGATTTTATTAAAGGGCGTGCCGTTGGGCATAACAATTGTCGCCGGAATGCCTAGTTTCTGGGCATGATAGGCTACACCTTGCGCATGGTTACCAGCCGAGCATGCGATTACACCGGCTTTGCGCTGTTCTTCTGTAAGTGTCAACAGTTTGTTGAGAGCACCACGTGCCTTAAAAGCATTGGTGTGCTGGAGGTTCTCCAGTTTCAGGTAAATATCGACTCCAAGGCGTAAAGACAGGCGCGCCGCGCGTACGGTGGGTGTGCGGATGGTTGCAGATTGGATGGCTTTGTGGGCTGTCTGGACGTCTTGAAATGTGATGCTCATTGCCTGATCTCTTGTTAGATATTTGGACGACACGCTATAGGCAAAGCATTTTGTGATCAAGGTTTATCATACAAAGAGGCTTCCCTTGTGCAAATAGAGTACATTTTGATGATATCGCGCAGGCGTTCTTTATCCTTGGCAATGCGCTCGCCTTCTTTGTGGGTGATGGTTTTTATCTGGTGATATTTTTGCGCTTCGGCTTCTTTGAGGTACGCTTTTACTTCTTCATAAAGGCGGTCGATTTCAGGCTTTTTATAAGAAGGGCACTGGCGTTTATAGCTTTGGGGTGTGGCTTTCGGGGTGTTGTAACCGCTATAATATGGCCGCGATGCGGAAGAGGATTTATTTGACCGATAGGGCAAAAGCGGCGCTTTTTTGGCCGCAGGCGAGGCTTCTTCTTCTTTTGCTGATGATGTGGTTTTTGAGTCGTAATCACGTTTGAGGTAATACTGTGCCTGAGCTGTTAGTGGTGCGATTAAGGCGACTACTAAGCCTATATTTAAAAACCATCTCATATTTCTACAATACCGCGTTTGAAGAGCGGGTGCAAAAGAAAGCCTATGGGTTTTTTAGGAAAAGCACTTTGTGAAGCTTGATCGATGTGATAGGCTTGTCTTGTAAATTGGTATTCATAAGGACAATTCTTGCCCGATAAACCACGCTACATACCCCGTTTACTTTGCAGGTGTTCATCGCCTCCGCACCCAAGGCTACTGCCTTTCTCAATGTTGAAGTTTCTTATGCCCCACGCGCTGATTGCCATGGGGCATTTGTTTATCTGCGTATCTTTTTTCACCGTAACCTCAACCAAAGGAGCCACATATGTCTAAAAAAACACGCGCAAACCGCAAGAGCCGTACAGACAAAGATTTCAAAGTTATTCATCCCGGCTTTGAACATCAATCACGCAGTACAAGCGAATGGCATCCTTTGGATGATGAAATAGATGGGCGCCGCGACCAGAAATACGTGAAAAATATCAAGCCGCGTTCTGACGGGCAGGCGGCTTTGATGAAAGCCATTGAGAATTATAATCTCACTTTTGCGATTGGTCCGGCAGGAACAGGAAAGACTTATCTGGCGATTGCCAGTGCGGTTAAAGCGCTGGAGGCCGGTGAGGTCGAGCGCATCATCCTGTCACGTCCCGCGATGGAGGCAGGTGAGAGCCTCGGTTTTCTTCCCGGTAATCTGGAAGAAAAAATGGCACCATATCTCAGGCCGCTCTTTGATTGTCTGGGTGACCGGATGGGCGGCAAAAAAGTGCGTCAGTTGATTGCCGATGGAACGATTGAGATCGCGCCTGTGGGCTTTATGCGCGGGCGGACGCTGAATAATTCCTATGTGGTGATTGATGAGGCACAAAATTGTACCTACGCACAGCTCAAAATGCTGCTCTCGCGTCTGGGTTGGCATTCAACCATGGTTGTAACCGGCGATCCACAGCAAAGTGATCTGCTCGATGGTTTGAGTGGCCTCGATCAGATTGCACGTAAGCTGGAAGATAGCCCCAATATCGCGGTATGTCGTTTGGCTTCGCAAGATATCGTCAGACATCCATTGGTAGCGGAAATGTTGGGGATTTTGGATTAGAAAGGCTTACACTTTAACAGCAGGGTATGATTGTTCATAGATTGAGATGAAAATTATTATCGATATCGTTGCGGCTGTCATACCCTGAAGCTTGCATGTAGTATTGTACTTCTTTTACAGCTTCCCCAAAAATCTGGGAAGCCCGTGATTGAGAAATTCCATTCTCTTTTCCTATTGCGGTTAAACTGGTTCCGTCTATAAGGTGCCCTTTAAATATACGCCTTTGCTTTTCATTAAGTAAAGATATGGCCTTATTGAGGGTTTGTACAAACTCTAATTGTTCTATCTGGTTTTCTGTGCCTTCGTTTTCCGGGTATTGTTGCGATGTATTATTTTGATTATTGCCGTACAAATCATCAGTAGGAATTGGGTTTTTTTTCATTAGGGCACTATTAATTGTCTGCTTCCCAAAGCGATCAGATAGTTGTTCGTGTACCTCCTCGCTGGTTGGTTCTCTGTTTAGTTTCTTTTCGAGCTTATTTATTTGAGCCAGAATAGCGGTTTCCCGACGTGAGGTTCCATTTTTTTGTCGGCCTTTTTCCCTGAAAAAATCTATAACTGAAAAGGCAATGTGATGTCCTAAATAGGTCTCAATAGATGCATCATGAATGGGGTTGTAATTGGGTAAATAGCGTAAAATTCGCTCTTGTGCATTTGCTATGAGTTCTTCAATAAGATTGTTTCCTTCATTTGCCGGTAGTCTTTTTAGGTATTGTTTTTTATGATAAATAACATCTTGTCTTATTTTATTCGCAAGAGAGCCCATCAATGCGGAGAGATAGGCTTCATGCCCTGTTTTTTGCCAGTTTTCCCAAAGGTTCATTTGCCTTTGTGCCCGATCTTTATTGTCTTGGCTTTGCTTCAGTTTATTGTTCGTGTTTTGGGGGAGCGTCATATTCGTTGTTACAGTTTATCGGGGGTTTTGATGTCTAGATCCTCTATAGGAGATATTGGATAGACTGTAACGGAAATTAATAATTATGTCAATTATTTTATGGGTTTTTCTGATTAAAATGACCGGATGTACTTTATGCGTGTCCGGTCATTTTTTGATTTTATTTTTGAGGCTGCAAATATAAAAATCCTTACTCCGCAGCAATAATCTCTTCACCACGTGGCTCGGGGTTTTCCGCTACAAAGTCCCGCACGTCTTGCGTAATTTTCATTGAGCAGAATTTGGGGCCGCACATGGAGCAAAATGCTGCGTGTTTAGCGCCTTCGGCGGGGAGCGTTTCATCGTGGTATTTCTCGGCTGTTTCGGGATCGAGTGAGAGATTAAACTGGTCGCGCCAGCGGAACTCGAACCGTGCTTTGGAGAGCGCATCATCGCGGCGTTGCGCACCGGGATGACCTTTGGCGAGGTCTGCAGCATGGGCGGCGAGCTTATAGGTCACTGCGCCCACTTTCACATCATCACGGTTTGGCAGGCCAAGATGTTCTTTCGGTGTGACATAGCACAACATGGCGGTTCCGAACCAGCCGATCATCGCCGCGCCAATGCCGCTTGTGATATGGTCATAGCCCGGTGCGATATCCGTGGTGAGAGGGCCGAGCGTATAAAACGGTGCCTCATGACAATGCTCAAGCTGTTTGTCCATGTTTTCTTTGATCTTGTGCATCGGCACGTGGCCGGGGCCCTCGATCATGACTTGCACATCATGCTTCCATGCGATTTGTGTCAGCTCACCCAGTGTTTCCAGCTCGGCGAATTGCGCGGCGTCATTGGCGTCGGCAATCGCGCCCGGGCGCAGGCCGTCACCGAGTGAGAAGCTCACATCATAGGCCTTCATGATCTCGCAGATTTCCTCGAAATGCGTGTACAGGAAGCTCTCGCGATGGTGATGCATGCACCATTTCGCCATGATCGAGCCACCGCGGGAGACAATCCCTGTGACGCGGTTTTGGGTCAGGCGAATATAAGGCAAGCGCACGCCCGCATGAATAGTGAAATAATCAACGCCTTGTTGGGCTTGCTCGATCAGCGTGTCGCGGAAAACTTCCCAGCTCAGATCCTCGGCAATGCCGCCGACTTTTTCGAGTGCTTGGTAAAGCGGCACGGTGCCAATCGGCACGGCAGAGTTACGAATGATCCACTCGCGTGTGTCATGGATATCGGTACCGGTGGAGAGATCCATCACCGTATCTGCACCCCAGCGCGTTGCCCAAACCATCTTATCGACCTCTTCGCCGATTGAGGATGTCACGGCAGAGTTGCCGATATTCGCATTAATCTTGACCAGGAAATTACGGCCAATAATCATCGGCTCAAGCTCTGTGTGATTGATGTTGGCGGGAATAATGGCGCGGCCTTCGGCGATTTCCTTGCGCACAAATTCAGGCGTAATCAGATCGGGCAGGTTTGCACCCATCGGATCACCGTTTTTGGCCTCATGATGGGCATCGGTGCGGAGCTGGTTTTCGCGGATGGCGATATATTCCATCTCCGGTGTGATGATGCCTTTGCGGGCGTAATGCATCTGTGTGACATTGGCACCTTCTTTCGCGCGTAGTGGTTTTGCGGGTGAGGCCGGAAAAGGCTGGTGTTGAGACTTGGTATTTTTATCCTGACCATTATCAACGGGCTGGACTGTGCGGCCTTCGATTTCCTCGACATCACCGCGGTCAACGACCCACTGACGACGAGTTTTGGGCAGGCCGAGCATGATGTTGAGCTCGATATCTTCATCCGTATAGGGCCCCGAAGGATCATAGACCGTAAATGTCTCACCATTTTCCAGCGCAATTTCACGCATCGGCACGCGGATGTCTTTATGGATGTCTCCACTGACATAGATTTTTTTGGAGGCCGGCAGTGCGCCTGTCGTTACATCCAGTGTGGAGGGGCAAATATGTTTGGTTTCTTTGGTCATTTTCGGGAAGTCTTTCTTTGGTTATTCGTAAGATGAGCAATAGGTTTCGTTATGCAGTTCAACTGTTTCAACGGAAATGGCGCACGGCCAATTTGCCGCATTAGTCTGCGCACGCGCCGCATCATGCAGGCTTTGCCCCATGGCGGTGCGGAGTTCATCAGATCGCCCACGTAATAAGCGCAGCTGGATATGGATCATGCCCTCGGGGCGGGTGTCATCGCCGACGATATAGGTATTTAAAGGGTGTGCGTAGGTCTTAATCTGCGAGAGCGTAATTGTCTCATGCTCCGCCAAAGCGGCGTGGAGATCAGCCAGTACGTTTGACCAATTTAAATTCTCCGGTGCATTATCGGAATATTTCACAACGATATGTGGCATATTTCTATCCTTTTCCTTCGCGGGTGCTAACCCGATTGCAGGTTCCAAGGGTCTAATCTCAGCCTTGCATTCGCAAAGCACCCCTAAGGTTTTTTTAATGTGCACAGCCTTACATATTTAATAAACTTGTTCAAGTGGACAAAAACACATTGCATTATGTTAATTTATGTATTACAACAGTTTAATGCAGACCGTTTTTGTTCAAGACGATTTTCGTATCGCAGTGTTGGATCAGAATAACCCTGATGATCTGGAAGTTTTTTTTCAGGCCGAGTATAGCTATTTTCGGGATTCTTCGCTTGAGGAGGAACCCTATCGTGATGAAACAATTGTAGCGTATCAGGAAAGCGGTTCTATCACTGTAGAAGATAAATTTCACCGCCGTAAAACACATAAATTTGTGTTATTCAAAGACAATGTGTTGGCGGGGTATGCAGAACTCGGGAAGTTAGATTCTTCCACGGAGACAGCGGTACAAGCGTATTTTTCTAGTGCCTATATACAAAAATCATTTCGCGGGCAGCATTTGATTGATTTGCTGCATCAGGTGCGAGAAAATTTTGCGAAAACTGAACTTCATGCTTCCCGTTTAACGACTGAAATTAAAGCGTGTAATCTGGCCTCTCAGAGAGCCGCATGCCGCTTTGGCTTTCACGAAACATCGGAGAAGGGCCCCCTTGCAAAAGAACAAGAAGGTTGGTTGTTTTTTGCGAAGGATTTAACCCTTTAAAAAAAAATACTTTGGGCGTATAAATCCATCCATGGATACAAAACTTAAAAATCGTTTGAAGCGTACGGCAATTCTTGCGGGCATTGCCTTGGTGATTGGTGCAGGTCTTGGCTTGATGGAAGCGCGTAAAGATATGCGCATCGGTCAGGTTAAAACGCATAAAGTTGCAGGCATTGGGCTGGGCGGGGATTTCTCCTTGATTGATTATAACGGCGTGGCTGTAACGCAAGATGATTACAAGCAATCCTATAAGCTGGTCTTTTTCGGTTTTACGTCTTGCCCGATGATTTGTCCGGTGGAAATGCAGAAAATGACCGAAGCCCTGACGTCTCTTGAAGGAACGCACCCTGATGTGCTCAAAAAGCTTCAGCCGCTTTTTATTACGACCGATCCCGCGCGTGATACGCCGGAGGTTATGAAGGAATATACCGCGATGTTTTATCCGAAAATTATCGGCCTCACAGGCTCTAAAGAGCAGGTCGATGCGGCGATTGCGACTTACCGCGTTTTTGCGCAAAAGGTCGAGAATGAAAATACGACGTCCGATGCGATGGATTATGATATGGATCACTCAGCCTATACTTATTTGATGAGCCCTGATAATGAGCTGATTTCCATTTACCGCATGGAAGATAGCGCCGATTACATGGCCAATGATATTGCGGGTAAAATCTAAACATCAATAAATAACTCAGTTAGGCTTATAAGTAGGGATTCAAGGAGAAAAAGAATGGGTGATAAAAAAGTCCAAGAAGGAAAAGAAGACCCAGAGGGAATCTTAGAGGACGATGAATTTGATTTGAGAGTTGTCTTCACTGGCGCTGGTGTAGCCAGCTACGATGGCAAAGACATGTTAAACACCAGAGAGGGGCTGCGGCAAATGGCGGCTCTTAAAAAGCTTTATGAAGATAGTAGTCCCATAATCCTTGATATTTAATGCCTTGTTATGAAGCCTAGTAAAGGCCTGCTTTTTGTAATTTAGATTTCCTGGATATGTAACTACCATTTAAAAGTAAACATTGCATCATGTAATGTTTTATGAACCACTCGCCTGCCGATCTTCGATAAAGGCTGCGCTTTTGAGGTCAAGCAAGTGACGTTTTTGCATGCGCTCCATGCGTTGCATGGCCAGCATATTGTGCACTTCATCGCGTGATGGCAGTGTTTGATCGGCCACAGTCCGTTTGTTGCGCAGTTGCACGATGTGATATCCATCGGGGGCTTGT